>JBAVTM010000378.1:0-5720 GCA_049696195.1 Desulfuromonadaceae bacterium
GAATAGATCAGTTCGCTCCGCCGGACGCGCTTTTTAAGACGATCATACGCATCTGAAATAAGGTCGGTAAGCTGCATGTGGGTGTACTCCTCAGGAGATAATGGGGGATAGTAGCAGATGGGCCGGCACCGGTCAAACATACTTGGCAAGCGTCCGGTTTGCTGGTACAGTCCGTCAACACTTTTTCAGGAGGAACCATGGAACCGATTCATCACCGACTCATCATTCTAGGCGCCGGTCCGGCCGGCTATACCGCCGCCATCTACGCGGCCCGCGCCAATCTCAACCCGGTATTGATCACGGGACTGCAGCCGGGCGGCCAGTTGACAACCACCACTGAAGTTGATAACTGGCCGGGTGACCATGCGGGGGTTGAGGGGCCGGAATTGATGGAACGGATGCGCCTGCATGCCGAACGCTTCGACACGCAGATGATTTATGATCATATCAAGCGAACCGACCTGACGCAGCGCCCGTTCATCCTGGAAGGGGACTCGGCGGTCTACAGTTGTGATGCATTGATCATCGCCACCGGAGCAACCGCCAAGTATCTGGGACTCCCCTCGGAGGAACAATTCAAGGGGAAGGGCGTCTCGGGCTGTGCCACCTGTGACGGCTTTTTCTATCGCGGCAAGGATGTGGCCGTCATCGGCGGCGGCAGCACAGCGGTCGAAGAGGCTCTGTATCTTTCAAACATTGCGCGGCATGTGACGATCGTGCATCGCCGTGAAGAATTCCGGGCCGAAAAGGTGCTGGCGGACCGGCTGATAGAAAAGACCAAGGGGGGGAATATCACCATTGAATGGAACCACCAGCTCGATGAGGTTCTGGGTGATGCAAGCGGCGTGACCGGCATGCGCATCCGCCACCGGAGCGGCTCCACCAAGGAACTGGCACTGCACGGGGTCTTCATCGCCATTGGTCACTCGCCGAACACGACGATCTTCGAGGGACAGCTGGAAATGCTGGATGGGTATATCCGCACGAAATGCGGCGGACTTGAGGAGAATCTGACCGCCACCAGTGTCAAGGGGGTTTTTGCCGCCGGCGACGTGCAGGATTTTACCTATCGTCAGGCGATCACGTCGGCCGGCACCGGCTGCATGGCTGCCAAGGACGCAGAGCGTTATCTGGATACTCTGGAGAAATAGGGGAAACGGCTATGGCAGACGTGGCAGACGATCTTGAAATGCTCCTTTCGGATGTCCGTAAGACCATTTCAGACAATAAACAGTTTCTTGAAAAACTTGTTGATGAAGCGACTGAAGTTGATTCAGAGGACGACCCGGATGCTGTCTCGGCGGCAGGGGATTTCGAAGAACTGTGACGCTGTTCAATTGTAGATTGATATGAACAGATTGGTATGAACAAAGCCCCCGGAGGATGTCTCCGGGGGCTTTGTCATTGGTCAGTGTTGTTTCTTGGGTTTCTGTTCCCCCTCGCCAGGAACATCATGCCCACCGGCGGAGTGGCATTCACTGCAGTTGGTTTTAAAGAGTTCATCACCGATATCGACCGGATGAACGAATTCGGTCACGCGCGTTCCGGCCGGAATGTTCTCCTGGGTCTGGCCAAGAACGTCATGACAGACCTTGCAGTCTTTGGAAATTATCCTGCCGTCGGCGGTCTTGTGCTTGTTGTCGTGGCAGCGGAAACAGCCGGGAGTATAGAAGTGGCCGATGTAGTTCGGGTACGTGTTCCACTTGACTTTCATCGCCGGGAAATAGTTTCTCCCGTAAATGTCTTTCACACGGTCAACGGCCTGGTTGATGGCCGCACCCTTCTCCTGCGCAACTTTAGGGTAGTTCTTGGCATAATAGGCCGGAATTTCTTTGGTTATTGTTGCAATGGCCTCTTCTTTGTTCTTGTATGGTCGTTCGAGTATTTCGACAGCCACTTTTTTGATGAACGGCAGTGAACGGTCAATTCGGTTTGAGACGAAATTCAAGTCCATTTCTTCGCCAGGGGAGTGATAGATGTGGGTCGGCCGGTTGTGGCAGTCTGTGCAGTCCATCAACCGCTTGTTACCTTTTGCTATCTCGTCCTTGGTGAGCGGTTTTTCAATGTTTGAATATTCGGTCAGTTTGCCGTCCTTGTCCTTAACGGCCACATAGGGGATGTCGAGTCTCTTCTTGTCGCGGGCAATAAAGGTAACCTCTTTGCCGATGTGCCAATGGATGCCGCTGGTGTTTGGTGACTTCGGGTTGCCGCCGATGTGAATCAACATATCGATGCTGCGCGGAGAGTTCTCCTCGTTGGGGGCGTAATGGTTAAAAATCTTCTGGCGACCGACATAAAACTTTTCCGGCCAGTGGCAATGTTCACAGGTTTCCCGTGCCGGGCGGAGGTTGTCAATAGGAGTTTCGATGGTCTCCGGGTAGGTGTGAAACATCACTGCATAGAGCTGCCGCATGCCGGAGATTTTAGCTTTTACATACCAGGCGGCACCAGGGCCGACGTGGCACTCAACGCATTTTACCTTGGCGTGTGGTGAGTTGCCCCAGGCGGTGTGCTCGGGCTCCATTACCACATGACAGACCTCACCGCAAAAAACGGTCGATTCGGTGAACTCGAAACCCTTGATGGAGGCGATCGCGACGATAACGACGAAAACCACGCTCGCCATGATGAAGAAGATGAACAGGTGGCGACGGTGCGGGTCGTTCAGGTCGAGGCGCGGAAACTGCGGGATCTCCTCGTCAAGAGACACCATCCCCTCAATAGCGGCTTTTCGCCGTTCGTTGCGTACGCGCCAGGCTCCGAACGGGACCAGCAGCAAGCCGAAGATCAGCATTCCTGGAAACATGAAGTAGGTCATGAGTCCCAGATAGGCGTGTTCAACACCGGTAATCGTCTCAAAAGCGAAAAAAACTACGATGAGGGCGGCTGCGGTCACGGCCAGGAGCATGCCGATGAGGCTGATCAGGTTCCAGGCATATCCTGCTGTTTTGCGAATGGCCATAATGAAGACTCCTTGATGGTGATAATTGAACTTACGTCCGTTGATCTCTGGAAATAATGCATGAAAGCGAGAGAATTTACACTGCTGTGGTATACTTTGTCAAACATTTATGGATGTAGGCGCTGCGTGGCAGCATGATGCGGATCAAAATTCAGGATTCAGGAATCTTTTGTTGACAACTATGGTCAAGGCATCTAACTTAAACACCGTTATAGCTGCTCACATCACGTTGAAACGTTGCCTTCTGCAGATTGAAATATCCCGTCACAACGAAGAAATGGAGGTGTACAGTTGAAAAATCATGTTTGGCGACCTTTATTCATAGTCCTCGCAATCGTCGGAGGAATCGTGCTGGCTAGAACGTTGTTAGTGCCGATTGACTTTGGCATTCACGAGCGAGGGTACATGTACGGCTGGCACCGCAAGTCCAACGAGGCCGAGTGGAAGAAGTATCCGGTCAAGTACAAGACCGCCAAGGTCTGCAGGGAATGTCATAGGGACAAGTATGACGACATCAAGGACTCCCCCCATGCCTCCATCAGCTGTGAAAACTGCCATGGTCCCAATTATGATCACCCCAAGGATCCGCTTGGCCTGAATATTGATCGCAGCCGCGGGCTTTGTATCCGCTGCCATGCCTATCTCCCCTACAAAGACAGCGCCCGGGCGAAAATTCCCGGCATCAACCCTGAGAAGCATTATCCCCAGGCAGAATGTGTTATGTGCCATTACCCCCACGACCCGACCAAGGCCAATCCGAAACATCGGAACCCGGAGGTGAAATCATGATGAACCGCCGTGAATTCTGCAAGAAAACAATGATCGTGGCCGGCGGGCTTATCATACCGCTCAGTGCGCTGGAGGTGTTCAACCCCAGAAGACTACACGCCGAAAAGGATGGCAAAGGCAAGGTGCGCTGGGTCTTTCTGGTCGACGTACACAAGTGTGTCGGGTGCGGCTTGTGTGTCAAGGCCTGCAAGATCGAAAACGACGTCACCTGGGATGCAAATGTCACCCGGACCTGGGTGGAACGCTACGTGGTAACCAAGGATGGCCAGACCCTGATTGACTCACCCAAAGGTGGCCGGGATGGTTTCATCACCCAGAAGATCGACCAGGCCAGCCATGGCCCCAAGGAAGTCAAGCCGGAGGAAATCAACAAGGGCTTCTTTGTTCCCAAGCTTTGCAACCATTGCGAGAATCCTCCCTGTGTTCAGGTCTGCCCGGTAGGGGCCACCTATCAGACCCAGGAGGGGGTGGTGCTGGTTGACCGCACATGGTGCATCGGCTGCGGCTACTGTGTCATGGGTTGCCCCTATGGAGTCCGCTTCTTCCATCCGGAGCTGCATGTCGCCGAGAAATGCACCCTCTGTTATCACCGTCTGTCCCAAGGGATGAAGAGCGCCTGCGTGGACGCCTGTCCCTTCGGCGCTCGCAGGGTGGGTAACATCAGGGATCCCGAAGACCCCGTCACCAAGATCATCACGACCGAGCAGGTGAACGTATTGAAGGAAGAATTCGGAACCAAGCCGCAGGTATTCTATCTGGGATCTTCAATGGAGGTAAAATAGCCATGGTACACGGTGAAGCCTGGACCCTGAAGGAGTTTTTTGTCTATCCCAACGAATACATCTACTGGTCGATTCAGATCGTCATGTATCCATTCATGACCGGTCTTGTGGCAGGGGCCTTTGTACTTTCTTCCCTCTACCACGTTTTCGGCGTCAAGCAGCTGAAGGAGATCGCCCGTTTTTCTCTGGTCTTTTCCCTGGCGCTGCTTCCCGTGGCCATGATGCCGCTCATGCTGCATCTGCAGCAGCCGCAGAGGGGGATTTATGTCATGATGACCCCGCATTTCACGTCAGCCATCGCCGCCTTTGGAATCGTCTTTACAACCTACGGTTTCATCGTTGCCTCGGAGATCTGGTTCGTCTACCGTCAGTTCATCGTGGAGACGGTAATGGAGCTGCGGGCAAAGCAACAGCGAAGCGCGGTCGAGTCTGCCCAGCTCATCACCTATTCGCTGCTCTCCCTGGGTGCCATGGACTTAAGCCCGGAGGCCCTGCACAAAGATGAACGGGCGGTAAGCATCCTGGCCGGTTTAGGCATCCCGATTGCCTGCTTCCTGCATGGTTACGCCGGGTTCATCTTCGGCTCGGTCAAAGCCAACGCCCTCTGGATGACTCCGCTCATGCCGGTCATCTTCATCTGTTCGGCGGTCGTATC
The DNA here is from genome assembly GCA_049696195.1 of Desulfuromonadaceae bacterium. Taxonomy (GTDB): domain Bacteria; phylum Desulfobacterota; class Desulfuromonadia; order Geobacterales; family Pseudopelobacteraceae; genus JACRCG01. The sequence goes on from JBAVTM010000378.1 coordinate 5,189, forward strand.
GGGGATCGCACTCTGCATCGTCACCTATATCGTCACCATGGAGATCCGCAAACTGCTCTCCACCTGGAAAAGAAAAAAGAAGAGCTACATGAGGCTCCCCTCGGTTGAGGAGCTCAAGAGTGCCGAGATCAATGTAGTTACCATTACCGTCAAATATCTGGTCATGTTCCTGATCCTGGCCATCACCCTGGAACTGCTCGACCTGATCTTCCGCACCTACACAGCGGTCAAATCCTGGGATATCCTGCGCCGCATAATCTACGAAAGGGACTTTTTCAAGATATTTATCCTCCAGTACGGCCTGGGGAACCTGGTTCCATTCATCATCTTCAAGATGCCGGGACTGACTATCCGGCGGGCGCTGATCGGAACATTGCTGGTGCTGATGGGTGTCTTCATGATGCGCTGGAATGTCGTCATCGGCGGCCAGGCCTTCTCGGCCTCATTCTCCGGGTTCATGGATTATCATCTCCCCATCTGGCCGAGCAGTGTTGAATTGTTCAAAGAGGGGTTGTTTGGGGCACTTACCGTC
>JBAVTM010000379.1:0-2002 GCA_049696195.1 Desulfuromonadaceae bacterium
GCATGGCGGTCACGCGGGATGACCTGGGTCGAGACCGGTTCCGGCTTGAGCCCCATTTTTGCACAGACGTACTCCTCGACGTAGGGATCGATGTTGGCGAAGGTGCCGACCGCTCCGGAAATGGCGCCGGTGGCGATGTTCTCGCGGGCCGCCAGCAGGCGGACCCGGTTGCGCTGCATCTCGGCATAAAAGGAGGCCAGCTTGAGGCCGAAGGTCACCGGCTCGGCGTGGATGCCATGGGAACGGCCGATACAGGGCGTGTCCTTATGTTCGTACGCACGTTTTTTGAGCGACTCCAGAACCATGTCCAGGTCGGCCAGCAGTTCATCGGCGGCCTGTACGAGCTGCACCGACAGGCAGGTATCGAGGACATCGGACGATGTCATACCCTGATGGATGAAGCGGGCTTCCGGACCGACATACTCGGCGACCGATGTCAAAAAGGCGATCACGTCATGCTTGACCTCCGCCTCGATCGCATCGATCCGGGCGATATCGAAATTACCCTTGGCACGAATAACCGGCACGACCTCCTTGGGGATGACCCCCAGTTCGGCCTGGGCTTCGCAGGCCAGGGTCTCGATTTCGAGCCAGATGCGAAAGCGGTTTTCAGCGGTCCAGATATGGACCATTTCGGGGCGGGAATAGCGTTCGATCATTTAGATAAACTCCTTGCTGTAATTCAAAATAGGATACAAAACTCAGGGCTGTAAATCAGATCTCGATCACCGCGCTGGCACGGTACTGGTCGCCGATGATAATCCGCGGCGCACAGATGTTCTGGTCGCTCAAAAAAGCCCGGGTGGTGCGCACAACATGTTCCGGATGGTTGTTCACCTCGGACAGATGCGCCATCACCAGGGCTTCCAGCCCATCATGGGCAAGTTCGTGCAGCAGCTGCAGCGACTCTTCGTTGGATATATGTCCGTGACGGGACTTGATACGCTGCTTCAGTTCCCACGGATAGGGACCGTTCATCAGCATCTCCACGTCGTGATTCGATTCCAGGTTGAGAAAGCGGCAGCCGCGCAGTTTTTCGGTCACCAAGCGCGTGACGATGCCGAGATCGGTAACCGACGCGGCGCGCCCCTCGGCGGATTCGATCACGAAGCCGACCGGATCGCAGCTGTCATGGGTAATCGGCACCGGGTCGATCCGGACATCCCTGAAGGTGAGCGCCGAGCCGGATTCAAACTCGCAGACCCGGGTCTTCTTGAAATATTTATCCGCCTTCGCATGAACCAGATGGCTGGCAAAAACCGGCACAGTGAATTTGCGCGCGAAAGAGCCGGCGCTCCGGATATGGTCGATATGCTCATGGGTGACCAGTACCGCATGGATGCGGGAGGGGTCGATTCCGACCTCTTCCATGCGGAGCAGCGTCTCGCGTAGCGACAGGCCGGCATCAATCAGGACGCGGGTATCCCCGCTCTCCAGATAGAGACAGTTGCCCTTGCTGCCGCTCGCCAGCGAACAGATTTTCACACAGGCTCCAGAAAATTCGGGTTAGTGGTGCGCCGGCAGAGAATGCCGACATTTGCAGAGGGGTTGCAACAGGAAGTTGCATCAAGCACCGGGCTTTTCACGGCACAAAGGCAAGCAATATTTATACACCGAAGCAGGTAATAGTTTCAAGGTTTATCGTCAAAAACGGGGAACCGCTATTCAAATCTCGGAGATATCCGCTGCCGTTATCTCAACGTCGGGCCATCCCTCGTAGATCCACTCTTCGACCCGCTCCAGCGCCTGCCGCGGGATGTTTTTATCGGGGCTGACGGTGACAAAGGCAAGCACCCCCACCGCAGCATTGTCCTGCCGGTCAACTTCCGCGCACGCGACATTGAAACGGTTTCTGGCCCGGCCGAGGATGCTCTTGACGATGCCGCGCTTTTCCTTGAGGGAGTGGGACGGCAGGGAGAGATGGATTTCGAGGCAGAAGATGAACACGATTAAAACTCGCAGTGCCTCGGCGTTCTTGGAAACGGGATCACATCGCGGATAT
>JBAVTM010000380.1:0-17888 GCA_049696195.1 Desulfuromonadaceae bacterium
CCGACGGCCAGCGTATCGGCCCGCACCAGGTCGAGGACACCCCGCAGAGCGGTGATCCCTCCCCTGCTCCTGGTCAGCTCCTGACGAAGCGGCAGCTCGGAAATGCGCAGCCGCTCGACCTTTGGCAGATCGACCGACACCCCTTTAATCCGGGCTTCCCCTTCCATGCTGAAGGCGCCGTCAACAGCGGTGGCCCGCAGTCCCTTGAGGGTACCCAGCCGCAGCATCTTGCGCTGGGCGACCAGCTGTTCGTTCCGCTCGTACGGATCGAGGCTGAAGAGTGCCCGTTCGATCGTATTGGCCCCGATCTTGCGGATATTCAGCGCAAGGCGGAGCTGCTCGAACAGCTCGCGCTGTTCGGCTGTCAGCGGAGCTGACAGGCTCATTTCACCGGTAATTTCGGCATCCTGATCTCCGCCCCGCTTTCCGGCCTCTTTCGGCAGCAGATGGGTTATGTCAAGATTTGAAAACGAACTGGCCGTAGCGATGGAGGGAACTTCCGGCCGCAGGTCGAACAGAGCGCGTGCGAGAATCGTCCCCCCGAGTAGATCCGCCTGAAAAAAACTGAGACCGACTTTTTCCTGCGTAAAGAGCAGATCACCCTCCAACGCGGTGATCACCAGCGGCATGCCGGACGCTTTGGTCGTCAGGCGCCGGATTGAGAACGAACGGGCTCCCTGAAGGTCGCCGCGCAGATCGTCATGGATCCGGCCGACAATTTCCGCCGCGCCGGGATTGGCCGACACCACGGCAGCCGGCCGGACAAGAGCCGTCGAAAGCGGCGTCCAGCTTTCCCCCGGTGACGCAGCCAGGGCATAGGTCCGGTTGATCAGAATATCGGAGCGCATCCCCTCAACCAGAGTCCCGTTGGCAAGCTGAACGCCGAAATCCTTCGTTTTCAGGGAGCAGCGCAGCGCAAGTTCACGGCCGGCGTTGAGATCGACCCGGACGCCGCTGCTGATGCTCCCGGCCAGATCAAAACCGGGGAGGAGCTGCTTCAACTCGCGGGAGAACGCCCCCTCGACATTGGCAAACAGGGTGGCGTCCAGGCGCTTGATCAGCGTCGCCGTGCTGAACGGCAGTTTCTCCTCCAGCAGCGCATCGATGCGGCTCACGTTCAGCTCGGCTTCGTGCGAAAAAGCCAGCGGGTCGATCCTCAGCTCTTCATTCAGGCGGAATTCCCTCCAGCCGGAGAGTGCGCCGTTGAAGGCAAACGAGCCATGCTGGACAGGAAACTTCCCCGCGGCGCCCGGAAGGCCGCTCAGGGCGGAAAAGAGCACCCCACCCTCCAGTCGGACAGATTCCCCGTTTTTCGTCGAAACGACCCGAAGATCCGGACCGCTGCGCAGACCCGAGACGGTGATCGCCCCTTTGGCCGACGGAACCGTTGCAGAAATAGTATCAAGCTTCAGGCCTAAATCAAGCGTGTCAAACAGAGTCAGAGCTGCCCGGGCTCTCCGCAGCGGATGTTTGTCGGCAGCCGGAACCTTGTCCGGCAGTGGTGCGTCCAGATTCCAGGCAGCAGTGGCAACCCCGTCCGCTTTCAAACCGGCCGGCAGGAAGGGGGCGGCAAAGAGCATGGCGCGGCGCAGGTCAAGCCTGGCAGATCCTTTTGTTGCGGCGCGCCGGGGTGAAACTCCCGAAAGGGCCGCCTCTGCGGACATCTGCAGAAAATCACCCGCCGAAATTTTGGCGGCAGCGTGCTGCAGCGTCGGCTTCGCACCTTTTGCTGCAGGGAGACGAAGGCCGGTCGCAATCAGGGAGGCGGCAAGAGGTACCGGAACCGTTTTTTTACCGGATTGGATGGATTGAAGCGAGGCGACGGAAACTGCACATTCCGGCACAGAGGCCTCAAGTTCGCCGTTTTCGGCGGCCCTGGCCAGCAAACGGAGCTGTTCATGGGCTTTAACAACGACCAGCTGCGTTCCGAGTGACGCGCGGTCAAGGTCAATTGTTTGTGTCACTGCCGCGGAAGCGGCAACTTTGCGCGGCGAAGTGCTTTTCAGGTTGAGATCGGTGAGTGCCACCACGACTGTACCGCGCCCTCCCTGAAGAGAAAGCGGTTTGGCACCGGCCATAACGAAACTCCTGATGTTCCAGAGCAGATCCGCCGTCACCGCAGTCGGCAGATTGGCGGTCAGCGGACAGTCCATCTTCCCAAGGAGCAGTTCAACATCCTCTGCAGCCAGCCCCCCACCTTTGAGCGTCAGCTTAACATGCGGAATTTTAATGCCGAAACCGGCGAGAGAAAGATCGCCCTTGTTTTTTGGGCCCTTCAGATGAAGCTTCAGAGAGCGGAGAGAAAGGTCACCCGCAAGGTCCCTGACGGGTGTGTCGGGAGGAAGGAACGGTCCAACTAGGGAAAGCGCCCGGGCAAGGTCAAGCTTCACGGGGCCGAAGGCAACATCCAGAGCGCGATCCGGAACTGAGGGACGGAGCACCGATGCGCCCCAGGCGGCATCAATCAGCCCTGGTATGGATAATTTCCCCTCCGGGAAATCAACCCGCTGGCGGGTATGATCGGTGACTACCCGCTGCCCCAGTTTCAGGTCAAGCGGGCCGACCCGCTTTGCCTTCAGCGAACCGCCGCTTGCAGCGACTCCGGCACAGTCAATTGTCAGCGTTGCATGCAGGTCACGCTGCGCATCCGTTTTTGCCCGCAGCAGAATATCAACGCCACCTGTCAATTTCGGAACCGTTGGGGGGATGAACGGCCCTGCGACCGTCAGCACTCCCGGAAGGTCCAGCTTCCAGCGGGCGGCAAAACCGTCAGCCCGGCTCAGCCCCCCAGTCAATGTGATGCTCGTTCCGGGCGCCGATGCATCGACGGCAAAGAGTGCAGACGCAAGATGGATTCGGTGCGCTTTTGTCACCAGATCGCTCACTTTTGCATGCAGTTGTACCTTCCCCAGGTCGTGGCGGTCCACCGACAGCCGGCCGGCCATCTCAGCCGTAACCGGCTTGGCAGCCAGCGACGGCATGGCAAAGCGGAATGAGAAATCCTTCAGCTCCAGCTGCTTGCCCGGTGCCGGAACCCGGTATGCGAACTGCAGCGGCGCGACCTCAATCGCCACACGCAGATCAACCGGCAGCGGGAAGTCGAGCCCTTGAACCTTCTGGATCGATTCAGCCAGCAGCGTAAGCGGATCTTTGCGTGGGAGGGGCGGCTTTGGCGGGCCGGGGGCACATTCGACCCGGACATTGCGGACCCGGACCGCGAGGTCGATACCGAAGCGTCCGTCTGCTCCGCGACCGAAACCGGGAACGATGGCGATCTGATCTATAGCCGCTTTCAGAAGCGGTGCAGGGCCGTCTCCGAGGCGGAGAGCCGAGAGCGTCAGGCCGCCCCTCCAGGTCATGACGAGATCCGACCAGGTTACCTGGCGTTTCATCGAGGAAGAGAGCAGACTCTGAACCCGGCTCTGCACCGCTTGACTGCTGACAATGGACGGAAGAAAGGCCAGACAGACCAGAAGCAGCAACAGAGAGCCGGCAATCGCCGCTGCGACGATTTTGAAGGCACGTCTGATATATGTTTTCCGTTTGATGCTGTCCATTATCTACATTCCTAAAAAAAACCTCTCGGGAAACGACCGTGTCCGCCTAAAATACCCCAACTTCATGCAGGGTTCAACGTCAATCGTCGTCCATCATACGGTGCTTCGGCCTCTCCACATCCTCGAATTCACCCTTCTTGACCGCCCAGATGAATATCAGCCAGCACCCCGCACCCAGGCAGAGCGACAGCACTATCAGAATTAGCAGGCTTTCATCCATGGTGTTTGAACCTCATCAGGCGCAGCGAATTGAGAGAAACCAGCAGCGAACTGGCGGTCATGGCGACGGCGGCGTAGACAGGGGTCAGAAGCCCGGAGGTCGCCAGCGGTATGCCGATGATATTATACACGAAAGCCCAGGCCAGGTTCTGCTTGATGATTTTCATGGCAGCCCGGCTGATGCGGTACGCTGTTGCAATCCGCGAAATGTCGTCTCCGGTAATGATCACATCGGCGTTTTCAAGAGCGATGTCGCTTGACCCGGAGAGCGAGCAGCTGACCGTTGCGGCTGCCAGGGCTGGCGCATCGTTGACGCCGTCGCCGACCATCAGCACCCGTCGCCCCGACTGTTGAAGAGCGGTAACACGCCCCAGTTTCTGATCCGGCGTCATGCCGCCAAAGGCGGAAGAAACACCGATTTCTGCGGCGATGCGGTCCACCGTGCCCTGGTGGTCGCCGCTGATCAGGGAAATATTGATCCGCTCTGCGGCAAGTCGGGACACGACTCCCTCTGCCCCTTCCCGCAGCCGGTCGGAGAGCAGAACACACCCCGCCAGGCGCCCGTCTATCGCGACCATGACGGCGGTAGCGGAGCTGTCGTGCTGCCGGGCACCCTCTGTCGGGATCCCCTGTTCCTGAAGAAACAGTTCGCTGCCGCAGAACACCCGCTCTCCGTTCGGCAGTACCCCTGAAATGCCCCGTCCGGGAATCGAGCGGAAATCCCGGCACGCTTCAGGCCGGTAGCCATGTTCGGCAGCATGCTGGACAATGGCCCGGGCGATCGGGTGGGACGCCTGTTCTTCGACGGTTGCCGCCGCCTGGAGGACGGCTGCCGCATCGTACCCGGAACAGGTTTCGAGCCGGACGACGCCGGGGAGGCCGCAGGTGATCGTGCCGGTTTTGTCGAAGAGCGCACTGTCCACCGATGCCAGCCGTTCAATGACATCCCCGCCCCGCAGGATGATGCCGAGGGAGGCCGAGCGGCTGCAGGCTGCCAGCACCGCAGCCGGAACCGCCAGCCCCATCGCGCAGGGACAGGCGATCAGGACGACCGACAGCGCCGACATGATCGCCGCACCGGCGCTCTCCCCCAAAACAAGGAGCCGGCCAGCACAGACCAGCAGCGCCAGCAGAATGACTGCCGGGACGAACCAGCCGGAAACCCGGTCGGCCAGCTGCTGCAGCTTCGGTTTTCCCGCCTGTGCCATCTGCACCAGGGATGCGACCCGCATCAGATAGCTCTGACCGGCCGGCCGGAGCGCCTGCACGGTCACCGGAGCCGCCACGTTGACGCAGCCGGAACGAACCTCATCGCCGCTGAGAAGCAGGACTGGCACACTCTCGCCGGTGGCGAGCGACTGATCGACCTCCGTCTCCCCCCCGACGATCAGGCAGTCGACCGGAAAACGCTCCCCCTGCCGAACCAGCAGCAGGTCTCCCGGCCGGACCTCATCGACATCGACGATGCGGTTCCCTCCCTCCGCCACCAGCGTTGCCCGCTGCGGGGCGGCGGCATACAGGGAGCTGATGCCGGACATGGCGCGGCGGCGCACCGACAGTTCCAGCAGACGGCCGATCAGGACGAACGTCACGATCATGGCCGCACTCTCGAAATAGGTTTCCCCTCCGGCATACGTCGCCCAGACGCTGTAGAACCAGGCCGAGAGCGCCCCCAAGGCGATCAGCAGGTCCATTCCGGGGGCGGCGGTTTTGAGCGAACGCCAGGCACCGACGATAAACGGCCAGCCGGAATAGAACACCACCGGGGTCGTCACCAGCAGCGACACGTACTGGAGGAACTGCTTCATCGCACCACTTATCCCCTGGAAATAGCCGGCGTACAGGGCATAGGAATAGGCCATCAGCTGCATGGTCAGAAACAGCGCCGTACCGAAGCGGAGCAGGAGATCATCCCGTTCGCGCCGGGCATTCTTTTCCGACTGATCGGCCGAATAGGGGCGCGGAGTGTAGCCGAGACGGGCGATGACGGAGAACAGTTCCAGCGGCTGGGCCCGTTCAGGATCGAAGCGGATCGAGGCGATCCCGCCGCTGTAGGAAATGCTGACGTATGCAACCCCCGGGGTGCGGCCGAGCATCCGCTCCAGAAGCCAGACACAGGAGGGGCAGGTGATGCCGGAGACAAGTATATCGATTCTACAACAATCACCTTCAGAAACGATATGTTGCGACAGACTGGCTTCAGTATAACTTGAAGTTATTGCTGCCGCCACCGTCGGAGCTGCACGGTCGGAGCGGTCGTAAAAACTCTCCAGTCCGGCATCGCAGATCATCCGGTAGGCGCCTTGGCACCCCCGGCAGCAGAACAGGTTTTGTCCCTCGTCATCAGCGGGGCTGACGATCGCTTTCCAGCGGAAACTGATGCCGCAGTGGCTGCAGATGCGTTCCGGGAGCGTGCTCATGGCGAAACCGTCGCCGACGCCGTCGGCCGGTCGCCGCTCACCAGCTGCAGCACAATTTTTCGGGGCGGGCGGGACCCTGTTGCGATGTGAAGCATGAAGGTGACATCGCGATGCTGATTTGCCGACACCCTGATGTCGTCCGTCTGGCCGAGCAGCTCGATGCCGTCCGGCGGGTCTCCGGCAATCCGGATGGAGTAGACCTGGGGGGTTTCGGAGCGATTGCCGATGGTTGCCCGCCACGGCTGGGCCAGTGACCCATCCGGCAGCCGGCGCAGGTCGGCGGTTGCGACCCGCTGCACGGCAAAGGCGCTCTGGCTTCTGCCCATAACACCCCAGACGAGTCCGGCTGCCAGCAGCAGCGTTACAAGCAGCAGGACGACGGTCGTGTTCCCGGGTCTGAAACGGGTCCCTTTCACGACCCCGAAACGGTAATCTATCAGCCCCGCCCCGCCCGGCAGGTTCTCCATGACGGCGCGGCAGGCGTCGATACAGCGGCCGCAGCCGATGCATTCGATCTGGAAACCGGCGCGAATATCGATCTCCATCGGGCAGGCCCGGACACAGGCGTTGCAGCGCAGACAGCGGTCGCGGGTTTCCTCCAGAAAGGAGAGGTTCAGCGTGCCGGCATCCATCAGGGCCGCCTGAAACCTGCCGTACGGGCAGTAACTCCGGCAGAAGCTCCGCTTTACCAGAATCAAGTTGAGATAGCCGAACAGCGTCAGCAGTAGAAAGGAGGCAAACATGAGCCGATGGCCGGAGAAATTGAGGAGGTCTGTAACAACCTGCTGCGGGGGGAAGAACCAGCAGAACAGGTTGAAAGCGATCAGCGCGGCGACGGCCAACGCGACGAGGTGCTCGATCATAAGCGCAACCGGGGGAGAAACCTTCGTGCGGAAGCTTCCGGCCAACAGTTCCGCCAGATCGTTGAAGACCGTCTGCGGACAGAGCCAGCCGCACCAGACCCGCCCCAGCACAACCGTCACCAGCAGGAACAACGCCGTGAACAGCAGGATCACGATCAGTACGAGATAGAACTGGTCAATCCTGATCGGGATACCGGCCAGGAAGAGCGTCATCTTCGCGATGTCCATGCGCAGAAACGGATTGCCGGATACCGTCGCAAAGGGGAGCAGCAGCGCGGCAGCGATCAACAGACCCTGGACAAACCGGCGTTTATTGGTGATGCGGGGAAGGGGCATATAGTTATAATCTTTCCGGTTGAGTGCAGTTATTGGATGGTACGTATATCATATATTGCCTGCATAACGTGTGCGGCAAATAAATGACGATGCTGCCATTCGAACAAGCCGGGCCATATTCTGCACAAAGGCAATTCACTGCTGCAGGTGCTTAAAAAGAGAAACCCGCCGTTAGCGGGTTTCTCTTTCAATGCTTCAGTTTGTTTCCGCTCATCGGCAGACAGCGATCAGTCCGCGGCAGAGACATGTATCGCGACCAGAACTGCCGCAGCGCCTGCCCACCAGAGCCACCGGTAACCGCCGAAATGCACATCAAAAAAATTGTCCCAGCTATGAGAACTCCGTGCTTCCCGTTTCTGCCCCGGGGCATTTTCCATCGCCACGGCCTGTGATGTTTCCGCTGCAGCCATTAGCACAGCTGCGGACCTCTCGGCCGGCAGCGACAGATTCAATTCCCCTCCCGGCGGCGAAGCCTTTTCGAATGCAGATACGACGCCGGCAGGCGGTGCCGCGACCGACACCAGACCCTGAGCGCTAACGGCAGCAGGGGCAAAGGAGATGAGACAGAAGACAACGATCAGTTTGCGGAACATGGCATACCTCCTGGCGGTGAATTTATCCAAAGTATACCAGAAAAAAAAAGTAAATCAGAAAAGCAGCCAGGTCTGAAAAGCGTATTCTGTCCCTGACTCCCATCCTCCTCTTAATAATGGCGCACAAGACACCAATCAGTGGTACAATGAAAACCGTGCCGCGCACGTATCATAACCTTCAATGACGAGGAGAACCATCATGAGCAAAGGTCAGGACAGCAAGAAGGCAACCAAAAAAGATCCTGCTAAAACCCCGAAGGAAAAAAAGGCCGATAAAAAGATCAAAAAGGATGAAAAAAAGAAATAGTTAACCGGTGGCAGGCGCACTCGTATCCACCGGAGTTTTGTTACCGGGGGCCACTCGTTATAGCCGCAGGCTATGGGGGACACATAACTAACGGTATCAGTCAAAGAGAGAGTATTCATGACCACAGCAGCATTTTCCGCGCTTCACCTAAAGCCCCCCATGCTCAAGAACCTCGCGTCACTCGGCTATGCCGAAATGACGCCCATTCAAGCCCACACCCTGCCGTTGATTCTCGCCGGCAAGGACGTGATCGCCAAGGCGAAGACCGGCAGCGGCAAGACCGCCGCCTTCGGCATCGGCCTGCTGTCGCACCTGGAGGTGAGCTCCCCGCGCGTGCAGGCGCTGGTGCTCTGCCCGACCCGCGAACTGGCCGACCAGGTCGGCAAAGAGCTGCGACGCCTCGCCCGCTTTACCGACAACATCAAGATCCTGACCCTCTGCGGCGGCGTTCCCTTCGCCCCCCAGCTCGGTTAGCTGGAACATGGAGCCCACGTGGTGGTCGGCACGCCCGGCCGCCTTCTCGACCATCTGCGCCGGGGGAGCCTGCAGCTCGACTCCCTGCTGACGCTGGTCCTCGACGAGGCCGACCGCATGCTCGATATGGGTTTTCAGGAAGATATCAGCACCCTGGTCGCCGCCACCCCGCTCAAAAAGCAGACACTGCTCTTCTCTGCCACCTACCCTGCGGGGATTACGGAGCTGAGCGGTTCGCTCCAGCGCGACCCGGTCGAGGTCAGTGTCGACGAAAACCATCGCGGGGGGGCCATCGAACAGATGTTATACGAGGTGGCTCCGGAGGAGCGAACAGCAGCGGTGACGAAGATTCTCAGACACTATGGTCCGGAAACAGCCCTGGTCTTCTGCAACACCAAGGTGGAGTGCCAGGAGGTGGCCGCTGCCCTGGTAAAGGGCGGCTTCTCGGCACTGGCTATCCACGGCGATCTGGAGCAGCGTGAGCGTGATCTGGTGCTGGTCCGCTTTGCCAACAAGAGTGCTTCGGTGCTGGTGGCCACCGATGTGGCCGCGCGCGGTCTCGACATCAAAGAACTCTCGGCGGTCATCAACTACGAGCTGCCCCGCAACCCGGAAATCCACACCCACCGCATCGGCCGTACCGGTCGCGCCGGGGAACAGGGGCTGGCGTTGAGCCTCGTAACGGCGCATGAAAGCCGGCGGGTTCAGGCGATCGAGAGCGCTCTCGGCTGCAGCATACCCCGGGGAGAACTCGCATCACTGACGGCGGCAACAGGCACCCCCCCGGCACCCCCCATGGTCACCTTCTGCATCGACGGCGGGCGCAAAAACAAGCTGCGTCCCGGTGATATCCTCGGCGCCCTGACCGGCGAAGAGGGAATCGCGGGGAGTGAAGTCGGCAGGATCGACGTATTCGATAGCCAAGCCTACGTGGCTATCATGCGCTCAAGCGCCGACCAGGCTCTGGGCTGCCTGAGCAGGAACAAAATCAAGGGGCGCTTCTACAAAGTAAGAAACGTGTAAATCAATTGACCGCCGGCGTACGTAAAGCTTTAGCCAGAGCCGGATCGATGCTTTGCAACCGCCCCTGCGCCTCATCGGCCAGGCCGTTTTCGCCTAGCCTGGCTGCGAGCAGCGCCAGGTTGTACCAGGCAAGGTCGTATCCAGGGTTCAAAGTCACAGCCAATCTATAAGCTTTTATCGCTTTGTCCGGTTCCTTCAAGTATTCGTAAGCCAAACCCATATTGTTGTTTATTACGCTTTCCCACTTGGACAGATTTCTATAATCGAGACTGCCACTGTCAAAAACACCTCCAGATAAAATAAACTCTTCTCCTGTAGTAAATCGTGAGCCATTTATATTCAATGCTTTCAAGGTCCTGCCAATACAGACTTTAGTATTAGGGAGCATGTTCGGATGTAGTTCGAGGGCGTGAACGAAGAGCGGAAGCGCTTTTTCCGGCATGTTACGGGACATGTATTCGCCGGCAAGGTTAGCCTGGGCAAGCCATTTATCGGGCGATTTACTCACGGCATCCTCCCAGAGGGTCAAAGAATCGTTCCAGATCCGGTTGCGTGCGATTGTCATGCTGCCCAGAAGTATACAAACGGCAGCAAGCATCGTCCATGCCACCTTCGTGGCCACTTTCCTCCCCTGTACAGCCAGTACTGCAAGGGCGGTTATCGCCATGAAGAAACCGACTGAAGGCAGATAAATGCGGTGTTCAAAGATTACATCAGAAATTGGAAAGATACTTGATTCAACCGCCATGGCGATATAAAACCAGAAAATCCCCAATGCGGCCAGTCGCTGTAAAACGCCGCGTAACCACGTATCAGACAGGAGGTTTTTTCCGGACATCCTGAACAGAATCGCCGCAATGGTGACCAGTAAAATATGCAGGGCAAGCGAGGCCATCACAGGCGTTGCGAATAGAGACGTATAGATCGGAGAATCGTGCACCAGGCTCTGGCCGACAGGCAGGCAGAGAAGGCGCAGATAGGTTACGACAACCCGCGTCTGAGTCATGAAGTAAGTCGTTCTGGAGGTAAACAGGTCTTCAGATGTCGCATGGCGAAGATCAAAGAGAAAATCATCAAGGGAGCTGCCGTGCTCTTTAACGAGTATGATACCCACAGCAACGATGAACAGAACCCCGCAGGCAACAAAAAACCGCCGGTTAATAAGGCGGCCGCGGAACAGAAATAGTTCCAGCAAGAGCAGCATGATTGGCAAAGTGACGGCGATTTGTTTGCTGCCCAGGGCCAAAAGCCCGGCCGCCAGAGCGCCGGCCACCAAAAGCCATGACTTCCGGCACATGCGGTTTCTTTCGAGGGCAAGCCTGGCTCTGATATACAAGAGTGCGGATAGCAGGTAAAAGAGCGTTGCCAGTGTCGTGTAACGCTGAATGATATAGGTGACTGCCTGGGTCTGGATAGGATGGCTGACAAAGAGCAGCGCAACGGCAAGGGGAATAAGTTGTTCAACCGCACAGGATTCTTCCGCGGCACATTCTGCAGCGGTAAACGATGCACGTAAGGCGGAGACGGCTGAAACCATCATTAGATAGAGCAGCATTGATGTCGAAAGATGGATTGCCAGATTGGTGAGATGATAGCCTACCACCTGCATGCCGTGGATGCGGTAATTCAATGCGAAGGTGATATCAGCCACACGACGCGGGCTTCCGTGAAGCAGGTGCTCTAAAAGATCCTTTTTCCCGTTAAACTCGATACTGTAGTTGTCATCCAGGATGAAGGGGACATTAATAGAGTTCGCATATACCGCTGAGCCTATAAGCAGCAGCAATAATATGTGCAAAAACCTCTTTTGAAAAATGCTTTTAGCATCGTAGGTTTTGCATAAATTAGTCATTATTTTCATAATTAATCCCTGTACAAGTGAATCATGGGTGTGCTGAATATCCCGTTGCAGTTCCCAGCCAATAATCCTGTGCTAATAGCGGTCCGGATTCAGTTGCCGGGCTCTGGTAAATTCATCTGCTGCTTCTCTTGTCATACCTTTGGCTTTATAGGCCTGACCAAGATTATAGTGAATTGAAGCCATATTTGGTGTTAGGGAAAGAGCATTCTGAAAGTAATAGATGGCACGGTCAGGCAAACCCTTTCTGAGATTATAATTACCGATATTCATCATGAGTTGAGCCTGGCTCTCGAAATCCAGTGTTCCGAGCCCTAGCGCTTTGAGATACTGCTGATAACCTTCATCGAGCATACCCTTCTCCAGATAGGCGTTTCCGAGACAAATAATGGCATCACTATAATCAGGCTTGATGCGGATAGCCTCTTGAAAGCGTTCAATAGCCTCGTCAATTTTTTTCGCCTCAATGAGACTTATTCCTATGATAGCCCGGGCTCTTGCATTATCAGGGGACTTGCTTGCCACATCCTCCCAGAGAGCAATCCCGGAGTGCCACACTTCATTTCTGAAATGGGTCGCGACGGGAAGAGCTACAAGGATACCGGATATAATTGCGTACATGATGCCGGTACTTCCGGGAAAACGCCTGTCAAAATGTTTAACCGCAACTGAACCGGCAGACGCAACAGCCATGAACATTCCTGCCGATGGCAGATACAAGCGATGTTCAAATATTACATCGGTGATGGGTATGACACTCGACTCAACTGACAGCGTGATAAAAAACCACAGCCCCCCAAAGCCTGCGATACGAAATTCCGGGGAAACTTTTCCACGTCCCCCCAAAAAAAGGAGAAGACCACTGGCCAGTAATAATGCCAAGAGCAGCAGAAATGAAAGAAAAACGGAGGGCTCTAAAAACTCCCGTGAGATCGGGTAAACGTAGTCGATCATCTGGTTCACCGGGAGAATCAGCAAACGCAGGTACGTTACGATCACACGAAACTGGGTCAGAAGATAGTCATGGCGTGAAATATCAGCCATAATCTGACTGGGGACCAAGACCCCTTCTGAGCCGATATCAAGCAGAGTAAAGGGAATAATGAGAAGTGTCAGCGCCAAAGGGACAAGAGTACACAGTCGTTCAATCAGTCTACGACCGGGAAAGAAGGCACATTCATAGATAATAATTACAAAAGGAAGCGTAAAGGCTATTTCTTTGGTTTTCATGGCCAGAACGGCACACGTCAATGCGACTGCATACCAGGCCACCGCACCTTTATGCAGGGTCGATACACGGACGGCACCTCTGATATGTGATATTCTTGCCTTGATGTAGCAGACTATTGATGCGAGGAAGAGCATGGTTGCGAGAGACGCATAACGCTGGACAATGTAAGTAACGGCCTGCGTCTGAATCGGGTGAGCCACAAAAAGCAAAGCTGCAGCCAAGGCCGAAATACCTGCTGTTTGCTCACGGATGGTGTTTCGTTCTTCAGCAGCAAAAAACGGCGTTCGGAAGGTTAGTACAACAAGTCGGTAAACCAGCAGTGAAGCTGCCAGGTGAATTACCAGATTTACGGCATGATAGCCGGTGACCTTAAGCCCCCCGGCAGCATAGTTCAATGCAAAAGTAAGAGAGCCGAACCAGCGGGTTCCAGTGGGCGGCCATAAATTGCCAAGATTCTTGATAAGATAATTATCGACGATTACACGGCTATCATCGAAGAGGAACGGAACATTGAAAGTGTTTGCATATGCGAGGAGACCGGAAAGCAGAATTATTGTGATATGGACGGATGGCTTCGAAAGCACCCGCGAGATTATTGTTGTGAAAGCTGTCTGTTGTGACATGTAACGTACCTGCACCCTACCCGGCTGGTTATGGTTTATCCGGAAATAAAACGTGATCAGAACCTACTCGAATCCATATCGTGAGCGGTTTTAAAAGAGGCCGCACTCTTATCGGCCAGGTTTTTTCGCTTGTACACTTCCCCGAGAAGAAAATATACCGCCGCTTCATTTGGTATATAAAAGAGCGCCATGTTCAGATTTTCTATTGCCTGATCGCTCATACCCTTTAAATGTAAACATTTACCGATGCTGTAGTACAGGATGCCGGTATCTATGGCATCGAACCGGTTCGATTTTGCAGTAGTCATCAACTCGTTCAGCCCTTCGTCAATTCTGCCGGTCTGAATATAGGCATTTCCCAGATTTGAGCGTGCTTCGGCATACATACTGTCAACTTCGAGCGCTTTCCTGAAATAGTGGATCGCCTCAAAGGTTTTAAAATTGTGTAGATAATAAATTCCGACCATATTATACCCCCTCGGATTGAGGGGCTTCTTGGCAATTGCATCACTCCAGAGAGTCAACTCGTTTTTCCAGACCCTGTTTCGTGCATAGGCAGCATACGAGAGCGCAATGACGGCGATGGCAAGCATGCAGGCGGCAGATTTCTGCAAATGCCCTCGGGTCAGTGCCATATTCTCCAGCGCATGAACAAACACGGCTGTGACGGCAAGAATAGCTCCGATACTCGGCAGGTATAGTCTATGTTCAAACATGACATCTATTAGCGGAATAACGCTGGACTCAACTGACAGCGTTATGAAGAACCAGAAGATGCCGAATGATACGAGTCGCAGGTACGGACTCGCATCGCGGGAGACCCTAAGCAGATACAATGCCGAACATGCCAGCAGCACTATAAACGCCAGCGATGCAATGACGGAGGGTTCAAGGACATCGCTGTAAACCTTGTAATGATGGTCAACCGTCTGATTTACCGGAATAAACAGCAGACGGATGTAAGTGACAATGACCCTGAATTGAGTAACCAGGTAATCATGCCGGGAAATTTCGTTGGTTGCCTTGAATTTCTCAAACAGGCCGTGCAGATCATATTTATGTATGGCAATGGCAAGAACAACCAGCAGCAGACCCGACAGTGAAGCAATGATCCGCCGCCATTTTCTGAGCGAAGCGGACATGTTTAAGAAACCGCGCAAGAACATCGCGTCATACATGACGACAACAACCGGAAGTGTAAAGGCGTTTTCCTTGGTTTTCAGGCTTGCCAGCCCGGCCAGACCTGCGGCAGTATAGAGGAGCATTGTTTTCCAGCGGTAATTTGACTTACAGGCCGGCGAGACCGTCTCCCCGTTTTTTGTAAACAACCGTGCAGATATGTAGAAGTTGAGTGACAGCATGAACAACAGCGTCGCCAACGAGGCAAATCTCTGAACTACGTAGGTAACCGCCTGTGTTTGAACCGGATGGGCAACAAACAGGAGTGCGCATGCAAATGCCAGCCATCTGCATGATATAGCCTTGTTTATATATCCTTTGAAATATGGTGTCTTGAAGGTGAGCAGAACAAAGAAATACACAGACAATGCGGTGAGGATATGGATAGCGGTATTCACAAGATGGTAGCCAATCGGGTTTAAGCCGTCAGCCAAATAATTCAGCGAGAATGTAAGCAAGCCGAACCAGCGGGCGCCTGCCGGAGGCCAAAGATTGTTGATATCCCGGATAAGAGGATTGTCTACGATGTTCAGTTTGTCATCAAACTGAAACCCGGCTGACAGGGTGTTTGAGTAGATCAGAGCACCCAAAGCGGAAATTATGAGAAGATGACATACTGTTGCAGTGTTGAGTTTGAAATTCCCCACGGGTCTGCTCACTCCGACATCTTGTAGCGGAAAATATAAACCGCGGCAACGAACGTCAGCAGCGCCGACAGCGAGACCTGCAGCGCCGCGAGAGGCATCACTTCTCCGGCAATCAGGGCCCTGCGGGCGCCTTCGAACAGGGCGGTGGTCGGCAGTGCCCGTACCCAGGAGATGACCGACGGCGGATAGGATGAGAGCGGGAAGAACAGGCCGGACATGAAGATCAGCGGCATGACCAGCACCGCTTCAACTTTGCCGATGGTTTCCGGCTTGTCCATGATCGTGCCGCTGATGACGCCGGCACAGGAAAAGAACGCCGAGCCGGGAATCAGAAACAGCAGATACTGCAGGAGATGTTCCAGCGGAAAACGGAATGGCGTGATCGCAAAGATCACCAGGCCGACGACACACCCCTTGATGAGGCCGTGGGTGAAGCCGCTGAGAATCTTGGCAATGACGATCTCGGATACCGAAATCGGGGTCACCCGGTACGAATCGACGGTAAACTGGACCCGGCGATGGAACCAGAGACTCCAGACACTTTCACTGTAGGCGGCATTGACGGCGGTCATGGTAATCAGCCCCGGTGCGATAAACAGACTGTAGGGTGCCCCGTCCACAAGGCCGATGTAACCCTGCATACCGATGCCGAACGCCAGATAGATCGTGAGCGGATAGGCAACCACAGCCACCAGTTCGGAAAAAATGCTGCGGCGCAGGACCTGCATGTCGCGCTGCCAGATTGCCAGAGACCCCCGCAGCATCATTCCCTCACCTTCTCACCGGTCAGCGAAATAAAGACCTCTTCGAGTGTCCTCTCCAGAAGGGAAATACGGCGAACCGGCGCTCCATTCAGGGCGGTGACAATTTCAGAGAGGCACTCCCAGCATTCAAGTGTTACTGTAATTTTATTTCCCATCTGCTTGATATCAATGACACATTCCATCGCTCCGAGCAGCGCCGCATAGCGATCGGCGCCCTCCCCGGTAAACTCTATTTCGTAGACCGTCGCACCGCTCAGTCGATCCTTCAGTTCCCGGGTGCTGCCGATGGCGATCAGCCGGCCGTGATCCATGATGGCGATCCGGTCACAGAGCTGTTCGGCTTCTTCAAGATAGTGCGTCGTCAAAAAAATCGTCATGCTGCCGGCCAGGGAACGGATATAGTCCCACACCGCCCGGCGCGACTGCGGGTCGAGACCGGTGGTCGGCTCATCGAGGAACAGAACCCGCGGCTGATGCACCAGGGCGCGGGCAACCACCAGCCGCCGCTGCATCCCCCCCGAATAGGTGTCGGGAAAATCCTTCTGGCGCCCCGCCAGCCCCATGAGTTCCAGCAGATCGTCGATCCGGCGCTTGTACAGCTTCTTTTCCATGCCGTGCAGACGGGCATGCAGTTCCAGATTTTCGCGGGCGGTCAGATAGCGGTCGAGGCTGTTCTCCTGGGAAACGACACCAATCATGCAGCGGATGTCGAGACCTTGGCTCCGGGTGTCCATCCCCTCGATGAATGCCTCGCCCCGACTCTGGCGCATCAGCGTCGTCAGGATCCGGATCAGCGTGGTCTTTCCGGCGCCGTTGGGGCCCAGCAGGCCGAATATGGACCCCTGTTCCACCTCAAGATCGAAAGAGTCGAGGGCGGTAAGATCACCGTAGGATTTGGTAAGGGAGCGGGTGATTATCGAGGCGGCCGGCATATCAGATAATACCGTGGAGCGGGGCGCCGGGAGCGGCAAGGGCGTCTATTTTACGCTCCACCGCCGGGTCATCGACGAGGGGCGGGGCGTGGAACGGCTTGATCCGGGCATCGATCACCAGGGGGCCGCTGCACCCCCAGTGCCTGCCCCGGCTTGCGGGGCGGATGCCGTAGATGTCCGTCGCCGGATTGGATCGGGTAAAGGTGGTCCAGAGGAAGTTGTTCAGGGTCGCCGCCGTGAAGAGGCTGTCGTCGCAGACCACGATCAGCGGAAAACCGGTGAAGGCGTCCCGGTCGCGGTAGTAGCGGCAGAACTCATCGAGGAGCGGATCCCCTTCTCCCCTCTCCTGCCCTGATGTCGGTCCCTGAACCGCCAGAACCCCCGGCAGGCAGACGGCGGCAGGCCCGAATCCGGAGGGGAGCTCGAGCCCGGCGGGGGGTTCCGCAGCCAGCCGTTGCCGCACCGGACCGGCGGCGGCGATCACCACCTTGGAGCCCTCGTTAAGCCCGGAACCGCTGTAATCGAGGGTGTCTATTGTCGTCGCGGTTTGAAAGTGCAGATCGGTGCGCCAGTCGGCCCGCTCCAGAATATGCCCCAGAAAAGCCGCGATGTCGTGGGTGTGCAGTGCCGGCGCATCCTCATGGGCTGCGATCAGCAGGTATTTGGCCAAGGATAGCTGCCCCTGGCCGAGAATGGCATTGGCAACGGTCAACAGCTCCTGCGGCTGGCGGACGGCTGAATACGGCACGTAGCGCTCGCCGGCAATCGCCAGCAGCAGCGGATGGACACCGGCGGCATCCACGGCGTGAACCTCCTTCACGCCGGACACAACGGTCGGAATCAGCGGGCCGGTCAGTTCATG
>JBAVTM010000381.1:0-3894 GCA_049696195.1 Desulfuromonadaceae bacterium
AGCTTCGGTTGCACCCGTTGAATTCGGGAGCACGTTCCCGGCAGCGTCCGCCCAGTCGAATGAACGGTCCTGGATTACGATTGGAATCTCACGGATGGCGTTACGAGTTGTGGCGTTGAAGTTCGGATCTACGCCGGCAGTTGGTGCCGGTCCAGGCAGAATGCCATCATTCGTTGCAGGGGTCGCGAAGTTGTCAACGTGATTATCGCCATTGGCCCCGCCGCGAATAAGCCAGAAACCGGCCGGTCCGGCATAGACATTCAGCCGGGTCATGCCGAGGGCATGGTCATGGTACCAGAGGGTAGTGGCGGCCTGGGTGTTTTCGTAGCTGAAAAAAGCCGAGCCGGCAACGGCATTGGTTTTGTCCGCCTGGCCAAAGTGCGATCCTTGCGGGGCGTAGCCGGCAGGGATATTGCTGGCAGCGGGCAGCCACCAGGCTTCGGGGTAGCCGTCGCTGTGCGGCTGTACATGAGCGCCGTGGAGATGGGTCACGAGGGGGACCGGTCCGGTGTAGGGCGCTGCGATTGCGGTCTCGCAGTCGGTCCGGTTGGGGGCTCCCATGATGCAGTTCGCATTAGGCGGATTTGCCCAGTGCAGGGTCTGATCAACCTTGAACAGATGAGGGAGAAAGGCACCGGACGGGGCTTTCAGGTCGTTGATCCAGCGTACCTTGGTTGCAGTTGCTGTGGTATTTTCCACGGTTAATGCCGGGTAATTGAAGGACGAGTTTTGTGCTGGTGCAATACCGGGGCCGCCCCCTAGTATCCCCGATGAGTCGGGGAGCGGATCCGCTGCCCGGCCATAACTCCAGACTGTGGTTGCGGGAAAAGTACCTCCCCAAATCCCCCCCGGAAGAATCTGCTGCTTGAACTGCCGGACAGCGATATCGTAATCGGCTGCAGGAGTGGGAGAGGCAACGCTTTTGGGCATTTCGGGCGGTATGACCAGCGGCGTTACATACTTGGGAATGGTCAACGGGTCGACCGTTCCACCGGGAACCGGGACAGCACCGGCGGTGGAAAACGCGCCCAGGACAAACAGGGTGAGGGCGGCAACGGGCAAAACATGTGCGTATAATCTTGGATGATCTTTCATGAAGCTCCTCCTTTCAAATCCTGGTTTTTTTTTAGGAGATCCATGCTTTTAGCAGAGATGTCCCTGAACTAGTGGTACAAAATTGTGTAATCCAGCTCATGAATCAATAGGTCCCATAGCGCATTCTTTTTTCTCACCTGGCGGATTACCAAATGAAAAATTCGCCCTTCGGATTTACCTGCCTTTGCTTACTTGGCAGGGAGGACGGATATCAACTCCAGTTCATAGATCAATACCCCCATATCATCCAGTGGATCACGCCCACCCGCGGCAGACGCTGTGGGAAGGACAATCTGCCATTTAGCCCCCTCTGCCATCAACGGCAGAACCTCCTGCAGGCCGGGGATAGCCTTGGTCACAGGATATGTTTTCGGTGTATCCGGATCAGTTTTGGTAATCTCTTTGCCGTCAGTGTGAGTGACCCGGTATTTGATGGAGATGCTGTCCTGCAGGGTCGGCTTCCTGCCGGTGCCGGGCTTGATTTCCTTGTATTGAACCCCGCTCGGCAGAACAGTAACCCCCTTCTGTGCGGCATTTTCTTTCAGGAAGTCGGCGCTTGCCTTGCGATTTTTCTCTGCTTTCTGCTTTTCCTGTTTCTGCTGATCAGCCACAATTTTCTTTTTCAGGTTCATCAAGGTTGTGTTCATCTGCTCCTTTGGCAGCAAGGGCTCAGCTTTTTTGAGAGCATCCTGAATTCCTCGCACCAACATCTCAGGAGAGAGCTCCACCCCCTGCGCCTTGAAATCGCCGCCGATCTGGTAACCGACGCTGTAGTTGATCCGATCAGTCTCGTTTTTAAGTTCCACTTTGTCCGCGGCGAGGCAGATGCCAGGCAATAGAACCAGCCCAATAAATCCGGCTAAAACATTTGCTACGTTTACTGCTTTCATATTCATTCCTTTTCTCTGTAATGTTTTAAATGGTTATAAACTGGCTCAGATATTGGTTGATGCAAGCCATCCATACTACTGTTTGTTGACAAGGTCGGCATCTCTGCCGACCTTGTCGGTTCATGACCACTTACTGGACAGGCTGGAATACCTTGCTGGGCTGGTCTGTTGGATCACCCCACGTTACGACATTTTGCGCGTTGGTAACGGGATTCAGGATATACCACTTGCCATTGGAGGGACGCCATACGGCAATTTCAGTTCTGCCAAGGTTTTCGTAGTCGCCGGGAACGGGGATGTCGCCGGAGGTCCCGAAACTGACAACGGTCTGCGTATTAGTGGCGCTGTTCTTGATGTACCAGGTGCCGTTACGCCACACTGCCATGTCGATTTTGTTATCGCCATCGTAGTCGCCGGGAACGGGGATGTCACCGCTAGTCCCGAAATTTACGACGCTTTGCGTGTTTGTGGCACTGTTCTTGACGTACCAGTTACCATTGGAGGGACGCCAGACAGCTATGTCAGCCTTGCCGTCACCATCGTAGTCGCCGGAGACGGGGATGTCACCGCTAGTCCCGTAATTTACGACGCTTTGCGTGTTTGTGGCACTATTCTTGACGTACCAGTTACCATTGGAGGGACGCCAGACAGCTATGTCAGCCTTGCCGTCGCCGTCGTAGTCGCCGGGAACGGGGGTGTCACCGGTAATTCCATAATTTACGACGTTTTGCGTGCTGTCAGAGCTGTTGATGATGTACCAGTTTCCATCGGACGGACGCCATACGGCCACGTCGGTCTTTCTGTCGCCGTCGTAGTCGCCGGGAACAAGTTTGTCTCCGGTTGTTCCCCAGTTTATTACGTTAGCAGTGCCAGTGGGCGTTTTGATCCACCATTGGCCGGTGTCACCGGGACGCCAGATGGCGATATCGGTTTTACCTATGCCATTAAAGTCTCCCTGCGGCGGCTTGACGGCAAACACCACCGCACGCATCATGTCGTTCTCTTCGTGACTGAGAATATGGCAATGCCACACGTACTCCTGAGCGAAATTGACAATCTTATTGGTCGTAAGCGTGTCCAGGGCGGCTCCTGTCAGCGGGTCGAGTTGCCCGAATCCCATGGTGGAGCCTATGGGCTGCGTCGGGTTCAGCGGGCGGATGCTGTTGGGAAGCGCGAAAGGCACCCTCGGGGTGACCGGCCGGAGCGCGACGATCGTGTCTTCCAGCGGGGATATCCTGACGGTGTCCTTCCACCCCAGCTCGTTGGCGTCGGGAAGTCTGATGAACCCGTCCCAGCCAACCCGGTTGATCAACTGCACGTCGAACAGGTGAAAGTGGATTGGGTGTGTGTCCACACCGTTGTGGGTGATCTTCCAGATCTGGGCCTGGCCAGGTCTCACGATCTCTGTGGCCGGATCGACATAGGTCTGCATGGAGAAGGTCGAAAGCGCGGCATTGGAATTCAGCACCTCAAGTCCCAGTTTGGCGCTCATCCGTCCGTAGTCATCGAAGGTCCCGCCCATCTCGTCGTGGATGGCCTTGGGCAGCATGGGGTAGTTGTTCACCAGCGTGCCATCAGTTTTCATGAAGCTCAACGTAGTGCTGAAGATATTTGACAGACCCCAGTAGGGATAGGTATAGGGGAAAGCTACGTTGTAGGCGGAGCTGTTGCCTGTGCCTGTGCCGTAAGCTTTCTGCCCGACGATGACCGGATCCTGAGCCGCCGCGAAGACGCCCGGTGTCGTTGGGGTCGAGGCAAAGGCGGTCTGCAGCGCGGTCAACGTAGCCGGATTGAAGTCGTTGACAGGCGCGGTACCGCCAGTTCCAGCCACTACGATCCGCATGACCGTCCGGATGTTGGGACCGACGCCTGCAGGGATCGCGGGCGAACCGCCGATGTCGGTGCGGTC
>JBAVTM010000382.1:0-6486 GCA_049696195.1 Desulfuromonadaceae bacterium
ATGCTGGTATTCAGCCTGATCGCCATGGCAATAGTTTTTTCCACGTCAGCGGCGCTCTCGTTCAGGTTGCCGATGATGTAGCTGCCATAGGATTCGACCCCGTTATTCCTCAGAATTTCCACTGCCTTGGTAACATCGCTTGCACTGCTGTTCTTGCCGAGGGAGTCAAGTGTCTCCTCATTGCCGCTTTCAATGCCGAGATAAACCGTTTTGGAACCGGCAGCCGCCATCCTGGCGACCATCGCGGGATTTTTCACGATGGTATCAACCCGCGAGAAATTCCACCATTTCAGGTCATAGCCGCGCCCGATAATCCCGTCGGCAATCTGTTCGACCCGTTGAGGGTTAAGAGTAAAGTTGTCGTCCATAAAGCAGACGGCCCGAAAACCATATCTGTTGTAGATTTCGTCCAGCTCGGCCAGCACCGATGCGGCACTCCGTGAACGCCACCCCCTGCCGAAGAAGCTGGAGGATGAGCAGAAGTGACAGGCGCTGGGACAACCTCGACTGGTAACAATGGGGGTTATTGGACGGCCGGACATGCTGGCCCGGTAACGCTGGAGGTCTACCAGATGCCGGGCTGGAAAGGGGAGGGTTTCAACATCGATCGGATCGGCGGCAGGGGTTTCGATCAGATGGCGGCCATCCCTGATAATCAATCCCTTTACCTCGGCAACAGCATCCCGGTTCTGGAGAGCGTTCAGAAGGTTGGCAAAGATGAGCTCCCCCTCCCCCTTGACGATATAATCAACGCCCCCGGAGGCAAAAATATCCTCCGCCATGAATTGCGGGTGGGGACCGCCCATCACGACCGGCCTGCCTATACGAGACACCCGACCGGCGATGGCAAGCGCCTTGTTTGCCCTGGTCGTATCAGCCGAAATCCCAACCATGTCGGCACGTCGGATGTCGCCGTCATCCAGACGTTCGCCATCGGCAGCCAGATCCTTAACCACCACATCGTGCCCCGCCTGTTCAAGGGTGGCGGCAACGTAGAGCAGGCCGATCGGGGGGAGACTCAGGCCGAACGTGTTAAACACGCTCAGTGACGGGGGGTTTACCAGCAACACCTTCATTTTTTGTTTCCGGTTTTTCTTGCCTGTGCCGGGTGCTCCCTGAACTCATCTTCCCAGACCGGATCGGCAATCTCCGCATAGGCGAGGGAGTAGTCATCCATGCTCTCCGCCAGGCCGGTAAAAATCTCATCCGCCCCCTCATGGGTCGGGTAGGCGCCCTCCGAGGCGAACAGCTCCCGTCCGGCAGCAGGCCGATCGATCAGCATGCAGGGACGCAGCAGATTATCATGTTCACCCTGCTTCGCACGGATCTTCCGGAAAAACGGGGAGTCCAGCGCCTCATGGATGGTTGTTTTCCGGATATTATCAACGGCAAAATGGCAGAAGACGCACGGCTCGATGTCGCCGTTGGCATTGATATGAAAATACTTGCGGCCACCGGCCAGACAGCCGGAGATCATCGGCCCGTCGTTCCAGAAATCGATGAACAGCATCGGCTTGGTGTCGCGGTAATTGGCGACGGTGCGGCGCAGGCCGTCCCGCTGCTCGGGGGTGGGCATCAACTCCGGTTCAGGCTTGCGGCCGACCGGAACATAGGAAAAGAGCCACATCGCAAAGACCCCCTTCTCCAGCAGCATGTCGATGTAATCGCTGTCGGTGATGATATCGGAGTTTTTGCGCGAATGGGTGAATGACCCGCAGAAGGAAAGCCCCCCCTCCCTCAGCAGGTCCATGGCATGCATGACCTTCTGGAAATGCCCCGCACCGCGGCGCTCGTCGGTCTCCTGCTCGTACCCCTCAAGCGAAAATGACGGCATGACATTGCCGACCTCGGTCAGTTTTTCCACCATCTCTTCATCGATCAACCCGCCATGGGTAAAGACCAGAAAAGCCATGTCGCTGTGTTTTTTGAATATTTCGAAAATGCCTTCCATATAAAACGGCTCGCCGCCGGAGATGACCGCGAAATAGACCCCCATCTCCTTCATCTGGAGCAGGACGGAATCGACCTCCTCCAGTGAGAGTTCCAGAGACTTGTCATAGTCGCCGGCATAACAGCCGTAACAGTTGAGGTTGCAGCGCATCGTTGGGCTGATGACCACTGTCGAAGGGGGGTAATAGCCGTGTTTGTCGCTCCACTCCTTGCGTTTGTTGGTGCCGTTCAGCAGGTGATTGACCAGCAGGTTGCTGATCCATTTGTCACGCTGGTTGGGGTGCAGATCGCGCAGAATCCGCCGGGGAAACTCGATGCTGGGATGCTTGTCCCTCACCAGGCCGCGAATCCAGCGGATCCGTTCCTTGTAGTAGTCCTTCTTGGGAAGCATCTCCATCAGGTGGGTCATACGAATCAGGGTCTCATCCGACGAATTTGTCGCCAGTGTCAGGAGGTACGTAAGGACTTTCTCTTTGGTATAACTTTTCAAGGTGTTAATCATGCGTTGGGAGCCTCGTTACATATAGCGTAAGAATGTCATGCTGATGTTGAAAGTATCGTGCACAGGCCGGTAGTGGCTGGTTGAACGGCCATCAGCCACCCGAGCGGCAACCGGCAGCGAGCCGATGGTAAAGCCTTTTTTCCAGGCTTTCAGCAGAATTTCCATTTCCAGAGCGTATCCGTTTGATTTTAACGGCACGGTTGTCAAAACTTCACGTGAATAATACCTGAAACCGGACTGACTGTCAGTAATTTCAAATCCGGTGCGTTTCCAGATACACCAGACACCTATGCGGTTCCACAATTTACGGAGCCCGGACATCTGGTCGAACTGGGAGCGCCGGGACGCAATCAGGATGCCCCACTTGCCGCTTTGTGCGGAAGCGGCCAGCAGCGGAATCGCCAAGACATCATGTTGACCGTCGGCATCAACCGTGACCACAGCATCGAACCCGGACTCGACCGCCCAGGCAAAACCGGTTTTCAGCGCAGCCCCCTTACCACGATTCTGCTGGTGCCGGAGCATCGTTACCGGCAATCCCGACAGCAGAGCTGACGTATCGTCAGTCGAGCCATCATCCACCACCGCCACCGGCAGGCCATGTTCCAGGCATTCACGAACCACTGCCAAAATGGTTTTCCCGGCGTTATATGCAGGAATCAGGATACATGTTGCCACTCGTCCACCAGTTCCTTGAGGGTTATAAATCGATACCGCCGGAACAGTTCACTCAATCGGGAAGCCGCATCCGACCGGGTCCCATAAGACACGAACCGTTTCAAAAAGGGAAGATCGAGCCGGGGGCCGGCTGGATCCACCTCGCGGGGATGAAGATACAGCACAGCCGGATGGTGAGCACGGTTAAGCTGCTCAATAGACGCACGGACCATTTTGAATGGAAAAAATCTGAACCCCCATCCGCCTCCGGTCGGCAGGTTACCAAGCAGGGAGCGGGTCACCATCGGCGGAATCTCCCACAGCCCTGCCCCTTCACCCTCAAGGAGGTAGGGGGTGCGGCTGCCGCGGGAATTACCCACAAACGGAAGCGGATTGAGACTTGAATCATACAGGTACCCACGCTCCCGCAGAACGGCAAAAGGCCAGGAGGTTTGCTCCGACAAAGACCACTGCGGCGCCCTGTACCCGAACGGTCGCTGTCCGGTCTGATCCATCAGTATCTGTTCGGTAAGCTGGAGCTCATCGATAAACTGTTGCGACGTCAATCCGGTCACCAGATGGTGTGAATAGCCATGGGAGGCGATTTCATGTCCAGCCGAGCAGATCAGGGGTGCCAATGCCGGATCGTTTTCGGCAACGGTGCCAAGCATGAAAAACGTAGCCTTCTGGCCATGTTCGGCAAGCAGAGCCAGGATTTTCTCCAGATTACGACGCACCCGCCATGACCCGCGTGGCTGAACAGATATCTCTCCGCGCCCCCCGCAGACATGGTACCAATCCTCTACATCAACTGTTAAAACATTGTACGTCAATAAAGACACTCGGATACCTGTCAGTAACATTGCATAATGGGGCAATTATATCCCGTTTTACAGCTTTCCGGGACAAATAACCGTCCGGTTAGTTATCATATTATATTCTGAATAGCAATTGACCTGCCAATAACATAGTTTAAATCAGAATTTTGAATTCATACCATAATTATCAAGGCAGCATTTATACATCACTGTTCTTTTGAGCTCTGGATAACGGCCCGGTCCGCTTGCGGCAGACAAGGACTATTTCATCAACACCGTCAGCGACTATCATTCCACCATCAAATTTCAACCGTTTTTGAAAAAGCATCCCGAGGGGGAGCAGGACCCTGTTGTACCACCACATTGCCTCTCGCCTCCGATGTTTGAGCCACCACAATCCGAAATTAAGCAGTCGCGGGTTAGCCGGCTGCATGCCGTATGCTGCACTTCTCTCGAGTACCAGGTCATGTGCCGCCAGCAGCGCCAGCAGATCAGCAGGATCATACCTTCGCACGTGCCCCACAAACTCGTCGAATTCTGTCCAGAGTTCGGCATGCAGGGGAACGGAAAAGATAAGGATGCCTCCCTCCTTAAGCACACGGCTCACCTCGCCGAAAATCCGCCGGTCATCCTCTGTATGCTCTACGACATCAAAAGCGACAACGAGTTCGAATGTCTCATCGCTGAACGGCAGATCTGTAATCCCGGCACGCACTGCGATGCCGCCGCATGTCGTCAGCCGTTCGATCACCGGCGGGCTGATGTCCACGAAATGGGTGCCGGAAATCGGCAGACGCGGGCGCAAGCCAGGGCCGATTTCCAGGCGCATCGGTGCAAGCGGCAGATATTCGGAAATCAGCGGCCACGTATTGAAACGATCGGGACGTTCAAGGTGGGTCTCCGACCAGAGGACATCATAAAAACCGCGGTTGGCGGCGTTGCTATCGTGCATACTCACTCTCCCGGTGATCTTTCTCCACGGCGGCGTTCTGTACTGTTTCCAATTGTTCGCAAAAAGAGAGCTCATCGGAGCCGGATGCCTTAAGTCGGTCGTTGGGCCCCTTACGGAGAAGGTTGTATGCCAGGTTTGTGAAGCGGCGCCCGGGGTTTTTCCAGACCCGGGAAAGGATGGAAGGCCAGGTATACGCCTCCGTGCGCGCCTCCACCCACCCCCGGTAGAGCTGTTCGGTCGACATCAGTTTCGGCCGGAAGACCACCTCCGAATGGTTGTAACGGCTCCACTCCCTGTGCAGGAGACGCCCCTCCTGCTCGTACTGCTGAAAGAGTTTTGTTCCCGGATAGGGGGTCAGGAGGTTGAAGGTGGGAACACTTGCTGCACATTCCTCAGCGAAGCGGAGAGTCTTTTCGAAGATGCTTTGATCGTGATCGTCAAAACCGAAAATGAAAGAAGTCTCGAGGATGATGCCCGCATCCCTGACCCGCTTCATAAGATCGGCCTGAAGCGAAAGTCCGCCCGATTTGGCGAGCGTGGAGAACTGTCCCGTCACCGACTCGATCCCGACAAAGAGACCGATGCAGCCGGAACGGGCGACGAGCTTGAGCAGTTCCGGGTCTTCGGCAAAGCGCAGGCTTGTCTGAGACCCCCAGCGGATCCCCATCTCCGCCATCCCTTCAAGGATCGGTCGTGCCTTCGCAGGGTCTCCCAGGAGATTATCATCCAGGAAGATCACGAGTTTTCTGGAGAAAGAGCGGATTTCGGCGAGGATGTCGGCCGGGTCGCGGTAGCGGAAGCGATTCCCGAAATAGTGCGTAACGGTGCAAAAAGCGCAATCGTACGGGCAGCCGCGGCTGGCCTGAACGGTCTGGGAAGTAAGGTATCGTTTGCCTGCCAGGATCTCGCGACGAGGCCATGGAACATCGAGCCTGGAGTCTTGCGGTATCGGAGCCTGGTATATCTTTTCCAGCCGGCCGCCGAGAAAATCGTCAAGAAGGATGGCCATGACCGACTCCGCCTCGCCCACGACCACAGCATCCGCATGGGTAAGAGCCTCTTCCGGCATGACAGTGGGGTGCATCCCCCCCATGATGACCGGAACCCCTTCCCTCCTGAATTTATCTGCAATTTCGTATGCACGTGTCGCCTGATGAGTCATGGCTGTGATCCCGACAAGGTCGAACTCTCCGGCATTCGGTACAGGGTTCTGACTTTCATCTACGAGGGTCACCTCCCAGTTGGGGGGAGTCACGGCGGCAACTTGCTGAAGGGACAGGGAGGGGAGCTGGAAATATTTGGCCCACCCGAGCTTATGGGTCGCAGGGTAAATGAGTAGGAGCCGTGGACGGTCTTGGTGGATGAGTCCGGATTGCGCAGGAGTTACTTGTTTTGACGATTCATTTAACATCCGATTCCCTTAGCGGCCCGAACCAGAGTGATCACGTCCGGCAAAGATCCAATAAAAGCACTAGCAGCCAGCTGACAACAATATCCGATCTTGAGACCACAAGGCTGGCAACATATCAGGATAGGCCTGTCATTAGATGGCTGGCTGATACATATCAACTACCGTGCCATTCACCGAGCAGACTCGTCACGAATGC
>JBAVTM010000383.1:0-1986 GCA_049696195.1 Desulfuromonadaceae bacterium
CCTCTGCCCGGGGGTCAGCAAGTCGGAGGCGCGCCGCATCATCGACCGTGGCGGGTGCACGGTCAACGTCGCGCTGGTGCGGGTGGCGTCGCGGAGCGTCAAGGCCGGAGATGTGATCGAGATCGGCCTGATGGAAGCGGGGCGTTTTCGGGAGCTGCTGCTGCCGCCGGAAGCGCTGCTGTACGAGGACGGGGAGCTGATAGCGGTCAACAAACCGGCGGGGATCAACAGCCAGCGCACCCCGTACCAGCTGAAGGGTACCCTTGAATACTGGGTGACCGAGTATTTCAAGGCGCAGGGGAACAGCGAGCCGGCCCGGGTCGTCCACCGCCTCGATCGCGGCACGTCCGGAGCGATGCTCTTCCCGAAGAACCGGCAGGGTGCGGGCCGACTCTCGAAGCTGTTTCAGGATGGGCTGGTCGACAAGCTCTATCTGGCGCTGGTTTCAGGCCGCCCCGATCAGGAGGTGTGGAGGGTCGATGCGCCGATCGGCAAGGTCGCCTCGGCGCGCTACGGGGTCGTTGAAGGGGGGAAGGAGGCTGTCACCGAATTCCGGACCGTGGCGTCATCCGGAGAGATCTCTCTCGTGGAAGCACGGCCGCTGACCGGCCGCACCCACCAGATCCGGGTGCATCTTGAATCGGTCGGCCTGCCGATAGTCGGCGATGCAACCTATGGCGGCCTGGCCGCCGGGCGGATGATGCTGCACTGCTCGGCGATGACGTTTCGGAATGTGCAAGGGGCGGAGGTCAAAGTAACTGCGCCGCTTGCCGGGGAGTTTGAAGAGATGGTGTGTAAACTGCCGGGCAATCAGCCCTGATAAGCCGGATATGCACGTTCACGAAACTTTTCTGCTAAAACGCGCAGAAATTTCTATCGTACTAAGCGGTGCAAAAAATAGCGCCTAACCTGCTAATCGCCAAACACCTGGGCGCTGAAGATGAAAATTTCACACTCCCCCCGCCAGGCGTCCTCCGGCAGACCGGCCTTGATACAGGTGTGCTGCAGGAACTGATCGCGATTCCAGCCGTATTCGGTCGCCACCTGGGGCAGCAGCACGCCGCGATAGCTCCCTTTGACGATGTAGATGCCATGTTTGCCGACCTTTATTTCCTCAACAGCGGCAATCTTTTCCAGCGGCGAAAGCACCGAGATATCAAGCGTGAAATCGGCCAGATCGTCGACCTTCATCGGATAAAAACGGGGGTCGCGGGTTGCGGCCGAGACCGCCATCTCCTGCACCAGCAGATAGAGCGGCTGGTCGGACACGAAATTGCCGATGCATCCCCGCAATTCACCTTTCTGCTTGACCGTGACAAAGCAGCCGGAGTGAAGGTTCAGCCCCGGTGATGCTGATGCAATGGCCGGCACCGTCCGGTTGGTGACGTAGCCGACGACCGTTTGCCGGGCGATCTTCAGCAGTTCCTTCTGTTCTTTTTTGGTCAAGTGATCCGACACGATTTCACTCCTTCAATTCATAAAAGCATAGATGTTTTCGTCTCTCAAAACCCGGTTCACGCGAAGACGCGAAGAGAGTCAGATACAAAATATTTATGGTTTAACCCCAAAGACTTTAAGCTTTCAATCCTGGTTTTCTTCGCGTCTCCGCGTCTTCGCGTGAAATTTTTTTCGGGTTGTCCAGCTAAGATCAATAGTTTTTCCGCCGGAACAGTCCGGTTTTGATGCTGGCCACCCGGTCAAGAAACAGGATGCCGTCCAGGTGATCCATTTCGTGCTGGATCGCTACCGCCTCGAAGCCGCTGGCGGCAATCACCTGAAGTGTCCCGTCAGGCAGGGTGAACTGCAGCGTGATTTCAGTCGCCCGATCGACATCGCCGGTGTAGTCGGGCACACTCATGCACCCCTCGCGCATCGTCGCCGAGCCGCTTCGATCCGTGATTTCCGGATTGATCATCAGCAGCAGGCCGTGGTTGTTCTCTTTCCCGTGGCGGTTCTTCGAAACATCCACCACACAGACCCGAAGCG
>JBAVTM010000384.1:0-5343 GCA_049696195.1 Desulfuromonadaceae bacterium
CGTCCTTCCTCATCGCGGTGACTTCCGTCCTCCTGCCGATCAGCGGTCCCGTTCCGAGCCCCGTGAATCTGGCAAAGCCCTTGGCCTCGGCACCGAGGTGACGTTCGGGAATAAAGAGGCGGTGAAAATCTTTGCCGGTGATCTCAGCGGCGGTACTGCCGAACATTTTTTCCGCCGCGGCATTGCAGAAGGTAACCGTGCCGCTATCATCCAGCATGACAATGGCATCAACAGCCACTTCCACCAACTTGTACATCCGGTCTTCAATCTCGCGCAATGAATCCTCGGCCTGCCTGCGTCCGGTAATATCGATCAGGGCGATACGGCACTCCTCTCCCGAAGATGTGACCATGGCTTCAACCTGCACGACCAGCGGAAGCTGACCCTTGTTCAAAAGCGTGACTTCGCACGAACCCCTGTTTTGACCGGTAAAAACGGTGTCAAGGAAGGAGGTGAAGTCGGGACGATATTTTCCCGAGACAAACTGCCCGAATCGCCGGCCGATCAATTTGGAACGTTCGACTTTAAGCAGGCTGGCACCGCTGAAGTTCACTGATCTGATTTCCGCGTTACGGTCGAGGGTAAAGTAGCCGACCGGGGAAAAATCGTACAGGTCTGTACTCTTTTCCAGAACTTTCTCCACCTCATCCCTGGCCTGCCGCAGTTCTGCATTCTGCATCTCCAGCTCTATCTGGTGAACCTCGAGTTCATGGGTGAGTCTCTCCGTCTCTTCCCCGTCCCGGGGGAAGCCCGCTTCACTAACTTTCACTTCAAGCTGTTCTTCAGCACGGCGGCGTAACCCGGCTGACGCTGATATGCTCTTGTCTTTTTTTATTCCCATGGTCAACCTCCGGCTCCAACCAGAACTCGACAGTTCCATTTCCATCGAGCTGTTCCCCATCCGGCGTCCCGGCCTGCCGGCATTCAACGGGGGCGCATCACGATGCTATTCTGAGGCAGGCTCATTCGAGAAGAATGTCCGAATCAAGACACACCTTTACAACGTGCGGGTCGAAGTGCGTTCCGGCCAGAGAGCGGATATGTTTGCGCACCTTTTGCACTGACCATGACGTGCGGTAAAGGCGGTCGGAACGGAGCGCATCCCAGACATCAACCACCGCAAAGATGCGCGCCACAAGCGGGATCTGTTCGCCTTTCAAACCAAGCGGGTAGCCGGTACCGTCCCACTTTTCATGGTGGGCATACGGGATGTCGAGCGCCGCGCGAAGGTAACGGATCGGAGAGAGCATTTCGTAGGCAAAGACCGTATGTTTTTTCATCACGACCCATTCAGCCTCGGTCAGTGTGTCGTGTTTGAACAGAATTTCATCAGGTATACCCATCTTGCCGATGTCGTGCAGCAGCGCCCCCCAGCGGACCTGCACCAGTTCCGTATCGCCCAGTCCGAACAGGCGCGCCAGCTTGACGGTCAGGAGGGCAACCCGCTGCGTGTGTCCTTCTGTCTCGTTGTCGCGCAGTTCCAGTGCCCGCGACCACCCTTCGATGGTGGCGTCATACGCCTGGAAAAGTTCACTGTTGGAGCGCTGCAGGTTATCATACAGGGCGACATTATCGATGGCGATCGCGGCCTGGGCCGCCAGGGCCTTGAGGAATTCGAGCCATTCCCCGTCGCGGACAAGCCTGGTTCGATGAAAAACCTCCAGCACCCCCACGACCTGGCCTTTGGCTATCAGCGGCACACCATGGTAGCTGACGAAACTTTCGCCCGCCAGGAGCATCTTGCGCAGAAACTTGTCCTGCTCCTTTGCCAGATCCGGGATATGAACAACGGTGCGCTCCTGGGCGACGCGGCCGGCATGCCCCTCACCCAGCGGCTGGCGGGCATTTTCGATGGCCTTGGTGTGGAACCCGCGGCCGGCGATGAATTCCAGCATCCGGGACGCAGGACTAAACAGCATGACGTCGGCCGCGTCAACCTCCAGCTGAACGATGACATGGGTGAGGAGCGTTGTCAGGCTGAGATTCAGGTCAAAACTGAAATTTATGGCGCGGTCGATTTCAACCAGAGCGGTCAGATGCTCAAGATGCCGCCGGATCCTTTCATCGGCACACTTGATGCCGCTGATATCCGCGAACATCACCATAACCTGCCGCAACACCCCGTCATCATCTTCATCGGGATAGGCATTCACCAGAAACCATTTGTTTTCTTCGCCTACCCCTCCGGCAACACCCATGATGAAATTCTTCACGACCTGTCCCGTGGCGATCACCTTATTATAGGCAAGTTCATCTGCCGGCATCGGCGTGCCGTCCTCGCGTACGAAGTGCCACCCCGGAGGGCGGCCTGACATGCCCATAATCTGCTCCGGTGACATCCCGAGTAATTGCGAGGCTTCCGTGTTACAGCGCAGCACCCGGGCGTCGGGGGCGTGGACAACAACACCGACAGGCAGTTTTTCTATCAGTGACCAGTGAGCCTCCTCTTTTGCCAGCAGAGCCGCCTCGGCCCGCTTGCGATCACTGATGTCGATCAGGGCGAGGCGGCACTCCTGCCGCGAAGCGGCGGCAACCGCTTCGATCTGCACGATGAGCGGGAAACCACCCTTGTTCAGGAGCGTAGCTTCTAACACCTCTTTGCCCCCGCTGGTAAAGACCGTGCCGAGGAAGGCGGTGAAGGCGGGTCGATCTGCAGCGGTGACGAACGTCCCGAACCTCCGGCCGATTAATTGTGAGCGCTCGACCCCGAGAAGGGTGGCGCCTCTGAGGTTCACGGAGCTGATAGCCCTGTTGCGGTCGAGGGTGACGTAGCCGACCGGAGCAAAATCATAGAGATCGGTGTACTTTTCCAAAGCCGTCTCCACCTCTTCCCTGGAGCGGCTGAGTTCAGCGTTCACCATCTCGAGCTCGATCTGGTGAACCTCAAGTTCGTGAAGGAATCGCAGTGTCTCTTCCTCGGTCCGGGGTGGCCCAAGCTCCGCTTTATCCGCATGCAGCCGTTCTTCCGCCTGGCGGCGCAGTTCAGCTCCGGACGGTAACAGGTTTTTGCTCTTGCCCTTGTCATTTCCCATTATTGCCCCCCCTTAATTCGGGAAGTAGTTCTGCTTTGCCGCATTTAATGCAAACTTTTGAGCCGTTCAATTTTTTCGAGCAGCGCCAGCCATCATTTCGTCTGATGCCGCTTCCACGCGATTGCGGCCATTCTCCTTGGCTTTGTATAGGGACGTGTCGGCAGCCTTGACAAGGGAGTGCACGTCCCATCTCACCTCCGTGCCGCTTGACGCCACCCCGAGACTGATTGTAACCGGTATCATCCCCTCCGGTGTATCAATGCCTTCCATGCTGATGCATGAACGAAGTCTTTCTGCAAATGTGATTGCGCAGTCCATACAGCACTCGGGGAGGACAAACAGGAATTCCTCTCCTCCAAAACGCCCGATGGCATCATATGCCCGCGCCATGGAATGCATTTTTTGAGCGATTACACGGAGTACCACGTCTCCCGCGAGATGGCCGTACGTGTCATTTACCGACTTGAAATGATCGATATCGGCCATGATTATGCTGACACATACCCCGTCTCGCTCGGACCGGGCCAGTTCCTTATCCAGAACGTCAAGGATCTCTTCATGGTTCAACAGTCCGGTAAGAGAATCGTGGATGGCCTTTATCCGGAGGATATCACGGGCCGCCAACAGCTCATTCTGCAGCTCGATGATCCGTCTCCCGGCGCGGAGGCGCACCCTCAATTCATTGAGTTTGAATGGCTTGAAAATGTAGTCATCCGCTCCCGCTTCCATGCCGATGACGAGATCCTCATCCCGCTGAAGCGACGTCAGAAGAATTATGTAGGTATAATACTCACCCTCATTTTTTCTGATTTTCCGACATACCTCTATCCCCTCCAGTCCCGGCATCATCCAGTCAAGAATGGCTAGCTGCGGGGCATTTTCCGACAGCAGGATCTGGTATGCCTCGTTGCCATCCCGCGCAACGGCCACTTCGTATCCCCAATTGGCCAGTATATCTTCCAGAAGACGGCGAAATGAAGGATCATCTTCCGCTATCAGGATTCTCATGACGTTTTCCTCCGATTCCCGGACCAGTGATATGTGCTGTCCGTTTCCGCCGGGAAGTATCCGCACATATTCAGGAATTGCAGTATTGTGAAGAGGGATTACTGCCGTTCCGTCATTATCCCGTCGATACACGTCTCAATCGCACTGTACAGCTTGTCGAACTCGATCGGCTTCGGCAGAAAATCATGGAAGCCGATTTCATTGAATTTCTCATAGTAGCCGGTATTGCTGAAGGCAGTGAGCACAATGAACTTTGTCTCGCTATGTATCGATTTGATTTCAACCGCCATCGTGATACCGTCCATCACCGGCATCTGGATGTCGGTGATGACGATCTCCGGC
Organism: Desulfuromonadaceae bacterium; assembly: GCA_049696195.1. GTDB lineage: Bacteria > Desulfobacterota > Desulfuromonadia > Geobacterales > Pseudopelobacteraceae > JACRCG01. The sequence goes on from JBAVTM010000384.1 coordinate 4,383, forward strand.
ATATGTTCTTTGAAGAGTTCCAGCCCCACTTTCCCGTTTTCGGCGATGTAAATAGCGGCATCGGGGAATCTCCTGGAGATCATGAAGTCCATCACCTCGCGGATCACCTTCTCATCTTCAACAATCAGCATTGAAATCGAATGCTGTGAGGGTTCCATCTAAAACCTCCATCCCCGGTTTTTCAGTATCACGCCCGTACGAACGGAATGGTAAAGAAGAACGTGCTCCCTTCTCCACATCGGCTCTCGACCCGGATTTGCCCACCCATAATCTCGACGATCTGCCTGGCAAGGGCCAGGCCAAGCCCGGCTCCGCCGTATTTCCTGGTCGATGACGCATCTGACTGGGTGAACTTTTCAAAAATATTTTCCAGACAGTCGGAAGGGATGCCGATACCGGTGTCCCGGACGGCAAACAGGAGAACATCCTGTCCCGGGTGTACGGGATCAGGAGCTGGACGAACGGAAACGCCTGTTTCTCCCTGTTCCGTGAATTTCACCGCATTGCCGACCAGACACATCAGCACCTGCCGGAGCCTTTCCGCGTCCCCCACCACCATGGGCGGCACGCGATCATCGATCTCCACGAGGCAGCGCAGTCCCTTGCTTGCGGTCTCCAGCGCGAAGGTATCGACAACGGAGCGGACAGATGCGGGAAGATCGAAAGGCCTCATCCTGAAGCTCATCTTCCCGGTGGCGTTCCTGGTAAAATCGATGATGTCACTGATGAGCTGCTTGAGTGATTCGGCCGAAGTCAGCGCCATCTTCAGATAATGACGATCCTTGTCGGTCCGGACGTCTGTGAGTAGCAGTTCAAGGACTCCCATGACCCCCGTCAGCGGGGTCCGCATCTCATGGCTCATGTTCTGCAGGAACTCGCTCTTGGCCTGATTGGCAACTTCGGCCTCCTGTTTTGCCTGCGCCAGCTGGGCGGTCCGCTCCTGGACCAACCGATCCAGATG
>JBAVTM010000385.1:0-6276 GCA_049696195.1 Desulfuromonadaceae bacterium
GGAGCATCACCGAATGTATGACCAATACCACCCCCTGGGGGTCGTGGGCATCATTTCCGCCTTCAACTTCCCCGTTGCGGTCTGGTCCTGGAATGCGATGATTGCCGCGGTATGCGGCGACACCAGCCTCTGGAAACCCTCCTCGAAGGTCCCCCTGAGCGCCATCGCCGTGCAGAACATCCTGGCGGAAGTCATCCAGGAGAATAACCTCCCGGAGGGACTGTTCAGCCTCATTATCGGTCACGGCCCATCGCTGGGCGAGAAGATGCTGGGTGACAGGCGCATCCCCCTGATCTCGATCACCGGTTCGACGGACGTCGGCCGTCACGGTGCCCAGGTCATAGCCAAGAGATTCGGCAAGTCGATCCTTGAACTTGGCGGCAACAACGCCATCATCCTGACACCCCACGCCGACCTGAAAATGGCGTTGCCCGCCATCGTCTTTGGCGCGGTCGGCACCGCCGGGCAGCGCTGCACCTCGACCCGGCGGCTGATCATTCATGAATCGATCTATGCAAAAGTCAGGGAAAGTCTCGTCACGGCCTATTCGGGACTGAAAATCGGCAATCCACTGGATGAAAGCAACCATGTCGGCCCCCTGATCGATAAAGAGGCCGTCAGGGCGTTTCAAACAGCGCTGGCTCAGGCCTGCAGGGAAGGCGGCACCCTCATCCATGGCGGCGAGCTTCTTGAGGGAGAGGGGTATGAATCCGGCTGCTATGTCAATCCCGCCATCGTCGAGATCGAGAACAGCTGCGAAATCGTTCAGCAGGAGACCTTTGCCCCGATTCTCTACCTGATCAGCTATCGGGGCGATCTGGCCGAGGCCATTGCATTGCACAACGGTGTCGCGCAGGGCCTCTCCTCGGCGGTGTTCACCCGGGACCTTCCTGAAGCTGAAGAATTCCTGTCGGCAGCGGGTTCGGATTGCGGGATTGCCAACGTCAATATCGGCACGTCCGGGGCGGAAATCGGCGGAGCTTTCGGCGGCGAAAAAGAAACCGGCGGCGGCCGCGAATCCGGTTCAGACGCCTGGAAGGCCTATATGCGTCGTCAAACCAACACCATCAATTACGGCAGTACGCTGCCCCTGGCCCAGGGAATCAGATTCGACATCTGAGGCGCCACGGAAAGATCACGGAACCTTGCATTGGAGAACAGATAATGGGAAATAAAATCAACACAATCCTGGTTCTGGGACTTGGGAAAGTCGGCTTGCTGGTGGCGTCCATGCTTCACGAAACCGGCTTCTCGGTCACGGGCGCCGATGCCCGCTGCCGTGAAGAACCCCCCTTTCCGGTCATTCTCCTGCAGGTCGGCAACGCCGATGAACTGACCAATGCCATGAGAGGTTTCGACGCCGTCGTCTCGTGCCTGCCGTATGCGTTCAATCTCGGCGTCGCCACCGCTGCCTGCGGTCTCGGTGTTCACTATTTCGATCTTACCGAAGATGTGCCGACGACCAGGGCGATCATCGAAATGAGTCGGTCCGCCATGACGGTCATGGCGCCCCAGTGCGGGCTGGCCCCCGGATTCATTGCCATTGTCGGAGCCTCGCTGGCCAAAAAATTCGAAAAAGTCCGCAGCATCAGGCTCCGCGTCGGAGCACTCCCCTGCCACCCCACCGGCTTGCTCTCCTATGCCTTCAACTGGTCTCCCGAAGGGGTCGTCAATGAGTATCTCAACGACTGCGAGGTGATCGATAATGGGGTCCACAAGTGGGTCCCCTCCCTGGGATGGCAGGAAAAACTTGTTATCGACGGCATTCAGCTCGAAGCCTTTACCACCTCGGGGGGGCTGGGAACCATGTGCGAGACCTATGCCGGGATCGTGGAGAACCTGGACTATAAATCGATCCGCTACCCCGGACACGCCGAATTGATGATCTTTTTTTTCCATGAACTGCTGATGCGCAACGACCGGAAGAGGGCCGGCGAAATCCTGGTCAATGCCAAGCCGCCGGTGAGCGAGGACGTGGTGTATGTCCATGCCTCCGCCGAAGGGTGGCATCAGGGGAGGCTGGCACGCGAGGAGTTTGTCAAGGCCTTCTATCCACGGATAATCGACGGTCGTCGCTGGCGGGCCATTTCCTGGATGACCGCGGCTTCCGTCTGCTCGGTCATTGAACTGGTGAATAACGGCACCCTGACCGACAGGGGATTCATCAAACAGGAGGAGATAGCACTGGAAAAATTCATGGAAACAAAAAACGGACGCCTGTATTGTATTCAGCATGAACGCCCGACGAAGCGCTAGACTCGGGGCAAACACCGCCCCGGGCAGCTGGCGGCCGTTACGGATATCGTAGGATGCTTATGGATTTTTGAATCCCGTCACCACATTCTCACCGGCAGGAGCTGCACATACCGCCATGCATCTGGAAAAACTACAGGCCTTCGTGCTTTCAAACTCCGACTACGGTGAGAGCGACCGGATCGTGTCACTCTTCACGCTTGAGCATGGCCGGGTAAAGGGCTTTGCCCGCGGTGCCCGCAACAGCCGCAAGCGTTTCGGGCCGGCGCTGGAGACGTTCGCCCGGATTCATCTCCAGCTGAACTACAAGGAAGGGCTCTCTTCCCTGCGGAGCGCCGACATCATCACCCTTTATCCCGGGATTCGGGGCCTGCTGGGTGCAATCGCCCATGCCCTGTACGCCTGCGAACTGGTGGAGTGCCTCACCCCGGAGGGGCAGCCGCTGCCACGTCTGTACCGTCTGCTGGCCGCCTATCTTGAGCGGCTGGATTCCGGCCATGTTGACGATGCAGACCGCCGCTTTTTTGAAATCAACCTGCTCAACATCCTCGGATACCGCCCTTCACTGGAAGAATGCAGCCGCTGCGGCTCTGATTTTGGTGAACGCGGCGCGCTGATGCAGCAGGGGGGTGAGCTGGTCTGCCATTTCTGTGCTGCAACCGGCCGGCCGATGGCATCGTCTTCTCTGCAGAGACTGGGCTCATGCCTGAACACCAGTCGTTTCGGAGGGGTAGCTTTTGATGGGGATGCTCTCCAGTCGGCCGGCATCCTGCTGGATGAGTCGCTGGCCACACACTCCGCCAGGGCGCTGAAAAGTCTGGAGTTTTTGCAGCAGACCTGCGGCACCGGACCATCTTGACATTTCACAAATCGTGATTATTCTTTAAGGAGAGCATGCATCAGGCCGACTACAGCATTTGAAGGAGGTTACAGCCATGGCACTTGTAAAGTATAACCCGCTCCGGGAGTTGCGCACCATGCAGGACCAGATGAACCGGCTCCTCAACCTTTCCTGGAACCACGATCTCCCCAGTGAGGACATCAAAGAGGGGCTCTGGCAACCGGCGGTCGATATTTATGAAACTGCCGATTCCATCATCATAAAAGCCGAACTGCCTGATGTTGACCAGAAAGACATCGAAGTGCGCATCGAGGACGGCACCCTGATTCTGAAAGGGGAGCGCAAGCATGAAGATGCGGTGAAAAAGGAGAACTACCACCGCATCGAGCGATATTTCGGCAGCTTCCAGCGCAGCTTCAGCCTGCCGACAACGGTTGATCAGGAAAAGGTAGCCGCCAGCTGCGATAAGGGGGTACTGACGATTACCCTCCCCAAAAAAGAAGAAACCAGGCCGAAACAGATCAACATTCAGGTGAAATAATGCAGATTGAAGGCTGATGAAACAGAACGAGAGCCGGGTTACCCCGGCTCTCGTCGTTTACAGCCCGGAAACCTGATGCAGCTGTTAGGCGTGCGGCGACTCTTTCTTTTCAACCGGCAAGGGTTCCGCCGCAGCATCCGGAGTAACCGGCTCCACCGGGAGCGAGGCCGACGTCACCTGCGGCGCAGGTTCTTTTGCGGTCTCCTCTGCTTTGCGGGCCTCTTCCTGAACATTCTTCTGGAAGTCCTCCGAGGCTTTCTTGAATTCAGCCAGGCCCTTTCCCAGCGACTTGGCCAGCTCCGGCAACTTATGCGGCCCGATAACGATCAAGGCGATCACGAGAATAATAATCATTTCCGGCATACCGATTCCAAACATTGCTGTTCTCCTTGCAGACACCATGAGTTACCGGTATTAAAAACGGAAATCCGCTTATTGGCAATAAAAATCTGTTTTTGCCCTTGCCATTTATCCCGACTGTGCTACTATGCCCAAAAATTAGGCAGATCAAGACCGTTTTTCTCCCTCCCGGTTCGTATCGTCATGTGTGTATCATGCTAAAACCATTAACAATTGGATCTCTCTCCCTCCAGCACAACGTCGTGCTTGCACCCCTGGCGGGAATTACAAATTTACCGTTTCGCCTGATCTGTCGCCAGGCCGGAGCTTCGCTCGCATACACCGAAATGGTCAGTGTCAACGGCCTGGTACGCGAAGGGGTCAAGACACTGGCTCTCCTGAAAAGCTCCCCCGGGGACCGTCCGCTCGGCATCCAGCTGTTCGGCGACAAGCCTTCCGACCTGGCTGAAGCGGCGCGCATCGTTGAGGGGTACGGTGATCTGCTGGACATCAACATGGGATGCCCGGTGCGCAAGGTGGTCGGAACCGGTGCCGGCAGTGCGCTGCTGCTGGAGCCGCTTAAAATAGCCGCCATCGTTCGCGCGGTACGCGCAGCAACGACCCTGCCGCTGACGATCAAGATCCGTTCCGGCTGGCACTGCGGCGACAATGTTTTTCAGGAAGTGGGGCGCATCGCTGAGGCCGAGGGGTGTGATGCCATCACCCTTCACCCCCGCAGCCGGACTCTGATGTTTTCCGGTCAGGCCGACTGGACCCAGCTGAGAGAGATGAAAGCGGCGCTTTCGATTCCCGTACTGGGAAGCGGCGACCTGTTCACGCCGGAAGATTGTCTCCGGATGCTGCGCGACACCGGCTGTGACGGCATCATGATCGCCCGCGGCGCGCTCGGCAACCCCTGGATTTTCAGGCAGATCCTGGAGCTGGATCAGTCCGGCTGTTACATGCCGGCCGGCACCATCGAACGGGCCGACACCATTGAGGATCATCTGAAGCTGTTCATCGAGGAACGGGGCGAAACGGTTGCCGTCCGGGAGATCAAAAAACATATCGGCTGGTATGCCAAAGGCTTCGCCGGGGCGTCTGAGATACGCCGGACAGCCAATGCAGCCCATTCGGTTCAGGACATACATAGTCTGACGGAAAGGATTCGGAGTATACCCGACAGCCCGGGCCATGCTCCAGACTAGATATGCAGAATGAACAGCAACAGAAAATACGTGATGACTACTACGCCACCGTAATCGACAGCGTGGGTGATGGTGTTATCGTTGTCGGGAGCAACGGCCGGGTTACGCTGTGCAATCCCGCGGCCGAGGCGATTACCGGGTTCTCGCAAAAGCAGGCACTGGGAGCGGAGTTCGAGAGGTTGTTTGCCCTTGAGACAACCCTGATCGAAATGCTTGCCAAAACCATGCGGACCGGCATCACCATCTCGGACCATGAAAATGTCGTTGTCCGTTCCACGGGAAGGATTACGCCGGTTGCCGTTACCTGCTACCCGCTGGTTGAAGGGAGCGGTGAAAATATCGGCGCGATCCTGACACTGAAAGACATCACCTACGTCCGCGAACTGGAGGCGGCGGTACGGCAGGCTGACCGCCTTTCCACCCTGGGCACCCTGGCCGCCGGACTGGCACACGAGGTTAAAAATCCTCTGGGGGGTATTAAAGGCGCCGCCCAGCTGCTGGAGCGTGAGTTTGAGCCGGAGAGCGAGATGCTCGAATACACCCGGGTCGTAATCAGGGAAACCGAGCGGATCGACCATATTATCAGGGAGCTGCTGGAACTGGCCTCCCCACGGGCACTCAAGCTCGCTCCGGTCAACCTGCACAAGATCCTGGGGGATATTCTGCTGCTGCAGAGGCAGGCCGTGGCCGACCGGGAGATCGCGTTCATTCAGCATTTCGACCCCAGTATCCCGGACATCATGGCCGATGGGGAGATGCTGACCCGGCTGTTCCTGAACCTGATCTGCAACGCGATTGACGCAATGGGCATTGACGGCCGCCTGACGGTATCGAGCAGGGTGCTGTCCGATTATCGCATGACACAGAACGAGCGCAATTCGCGGATGGTTGCCATCGAGGTGGCTGACGACGGCCCCGGCATACCCCAGGAGGATCTGGAAAACATCTGGACGCCGTTTTTCAGCACCAAATCAGGCGGCACCGGCCTCGGGCTGACCATCTGCCACAAGATCGTCTCGGAGCATCGCGGCATGATCAAGGCCGAATCGGATCCGGGGCACGGCACTAAATTTACGGTACTGCTGCCGCTGGTA
>JBAVTM010000386.1:0-10838 GCA_049696195.1 Desulfuromonadaceae bacterium
ATGCCTCGTTTACGGTAAAGAGTATTGTCCCACACGTTGTCCATAATACGCCGACCGGAATCAGTGTGCTGCTGGTCGACAGCCGCGGCACGACCCACGACGTCGACATCAATAGACCCTACTCGACCGAACACACGTCGTTTGTCTTCAAGCATCTCGGCGTGTCACCACTCTTCGTTCTGAGAGATGCATCCGGCAAGGAGACCGGTGGGGCCTATATAAAGCTTGATGTCCTGCAAAGGAAACCCGACCGGTTTGCCCTGGGCGGATTTACGTATACGGCAACTTTCTACCCGGATTATGTTCTGGAAGATGGGAAGAGGGCCACCCGTTCCATGGAATTCAACAATCCGATGTTTTTCATTGCCGTGGAACAGGGGGGGAAGAAGATCGCCGAGGGACTTGTCCCCAAAAACGGGGCTCTGGAGTTTGCCGGCTACCGTCTTGAAATGCGTGACATGCCTTTCTGGGTACGCTTTTACGTCGTCAAGCAGCGCGGGCTTTCAATCCTGTATGCCGGCTTTGCCATTGCAACAATCGGTGTTATCTGGCGGCTGCTCTTTTACCGGAGGGAGATCGTCGGCGCCGTGCGGGAACAGGATGGTGTGCGCTGCCTGGTGGTGGCGGGGCGCTCCGAATACTACAAGAGCCTTGCGGAAGATGAGTTTGACAAACTGTTCGGTGATCTTTTGAGAAAAGGCTGAGGGTAGAGGTTTCCTTCCATCTTCAGCCGGACTTACATACCATGGAGAAAAAATGAAACGTTTACTGATTCTGACACTTGCGGTACTGACGCTCTGCACTGCCTGCCAGCGGGAAGAAAAAAAGGCCGTGCTGGATAACTCAATGCGCCTTCTGGTGAAGTTTAACGGCAAATACGGTTACTGCGATCGGGGCGGGACTACCGTCATTCCCCCCCAGTTTGACTCGGCCTCCCTCTTTTCCGAAGGACTCGCCGCGGTCCATGTCAACGGCAAGGACGGCTTCATCGATGCCAACGGAACTATGGTAATCCCCCCCAGCTTCGACAAGGCATCAATTTTCCTGAATGGCAGGGCATCGGTACAGAAGGGGGGCAAGTGGGGCTACATCGATCAGGCCGGTAAAGCGGTCACTGATTTCGATTACCTGTCTACGTTCGCCTTTACGGATGGGCTGGCAGCTGTGGTCGTGGCCAAGGGGAACGGTGCCAAGGCGGGTTTTATTGATGACAGAGGCAACTATGCCATCAAGCCCCAGTTTGATGACGCCGCCCAGTTTTCCGAAGGGCTTGCCGCTGTTAAAATCGGGAACAAGCATGGCTATATAGACAAGACCGGAAAAGTGGTGATACCGGAGCAGTTCTTCCAGGCCGCCATGTTTCGCGAAGGACTCGCCATGGTCAAGATTAACGGCAAATTCGGTTTAGTAGGTTTTGTTGACCATAGCGGCGCCATGGTAATCCCTGCACAATACAGTGAAGCGACTAATTTCAACGATGGAGTTGCTGCTGTAAAAAAGAAAGATACCTGGCAATTAATTGACAAAACCGGGAAACTGGTAATCGACCAGGAATTTCCTTCGCCAACCATCTTTACGGAAGGACTCGCGCCGATGGTGGTCAAGGGTAAGGTTGGTTATATGGATAAAAAGGGTAAGATGGTGATCAAGCCGCAGTTCGACGCCGGTTCCATTTTTGTCAGCGGACTCGCACCTGTCAAGGTGGGCGAGAAGTGCGGGTTCATTGACCAGACGGGTAAAATGGTGATTGAGGCTCGCTTTGAATGGGACCAGCGTGCAATCGACCAGTACACGCATTTTAACACGCATTTCAGCACGGATTCTCCAAAAGGAAAATAATCATGCAGATAGGACCAGGGCTCGGTGTAGCCATCATGATGAACAACTATTTCCACGACATGGCCACCGGCCTGTTGGTGGGGAGCGGCTTCGCCCTGCATGCGATCATCCGCATTCAGGCGTCCATGAACACCACCGAGGCGACGCTATTCTTCCTGAAGACGAACCGCCAGATGGTCAAGCTTTTCAAGTTCGCTCTCTGGTGGGTCATCCTGGGCGGAATCCCCCGTACCATCTTCTACACCAGCTTCGAATGGGCCAACGCCGCCGACAAGCTGCAGATCCCAGCCCTGGCGGTGAAACATGTCATGATGTTCGCCGCGGTGGTCTGGGGAGTTGTAGCCTGGCGGCGGATGCAAAAGAAGGTTGAACTTCTGAAGGGGTCGCTGCCTATAGAGTTAAGAAAAACTTTTGAGGAATGAGATATGAGATATAATTCTATCCATTTCTACGTTCAACGGACTTGAACCATGCTCTTCCGTATCCTCAAAAATTCCTTTCTCAAACGCCCCAAGGCTGTTTTTCTGATATTCCTTTCCATAGCCATGGGAGCAGCTGTTGCGACGGCATTCCTCGGTATTTCCGGTGAGATTTCTCACAAGATGGCGCTGGAGCTGCGGAGCTATGGCGCTAACATTTTACTTGAACCGTCCGCCGTTGAGGGGGGCGGTTTTTTGCGTGAAGATGACCTGCCGAAAATCAAGACGGTCTTCTGGAAATACAATATCACCGGGTTTACCCCATTCCTGTTTGGTGTTGCCGAATTTTCTGCAGACGGCAAGAAGGAGCGGGGCGTTGTATCGGGCACCTGGTTCGCCAAGCAACTTGAAGTACCCGGTGAAGATCCGTCAGTTCAGGGTATAAAAGGGATTGCTCCCTGGTGGGATGTCCAGGGGGCCTGGCCGGCCGGTCCCGATGATGCGATTGTCGGTGCAACCCTGGCGAAGCGGCTGGGAATAGCCGTTGGCAAGGAGATTGATGCGACGGTACGTGGGCGGACCCAGCGATTTCGTGTCGTTGGTGTCGTCACCACGGGAGGCTACGAGGAGGAGCAACTTTTCGCTCCTCTGGTAACGGTCCAGTCACTTCTGCAACAGCAGGGGAAGGTTTCCCGCGTACTGGTGAGCGCCCTTACTGTGCCGATGGACGATTTCGGTAAAAAAGATCCCGCCAGTATGACGAAGGATGAATACGAAAAGTGGTACTGCACGGCATACGTGACCTCGGTGGCCAAGAATGTTGAAGAGGTGATGGCTGGAAGTCGTGCCAAGCCGATCTGGCAGATTGCCAGCGCCGAGGGGGCGCTGTTGAAGAAGCTGAATAGCGTCATGCTTTTCCTGACGATTCTTGCCCTTTGTGCCTCGGCCACCGCCGTCTCCACCAGTCTAATGGCCTCCATGGCGGAAAGGAGTCCGGAAATTGCCCTGATGAAGGCGGTCGGTGCCGACCGCTTGCAGATCAGTACAATTTTTATCGGAGAAACGCTTATTATATCCCTTGCCGGTGGGGTGATCGGCTTCCTCATTGGTGATCAACTCTCAGGAGTGATCAGCCGTACGGTATTCAACTCCACCATTGCATCGCCACTCTGGCTCTTTCCGACCGCGATCATTTCGGCTTTTATCGTTGCCTTGGCCGGCAGCGTGGCTCCGCTGCGCCGGGCGCTGCTCGTTGAACCGGTGAAGGTATTGAAAGGATGATCATGAACAGGAGGCGCTGGCTTCTCCATATAGTTTTATGTGCTCTTGCCCATCGCAAGGGCCGCACCGTGCTCTTGCTGGCAGTTCTTGCCATGGCCTCCAGCCTGGCTACTGCGCTTGGTATTGTTTCGTCTTCCATGGGGAAGCGGGTGGCGGAAGAGGTGCGTAAATATGGGGCTAATCTGGTTATCATCCCCGAATCGGCCCGGCTTGATGTGGGGAGCGGCGGTCTCAATTTCGGCGTTGTCAGCGAACCGACCTACCTACAGCAGCGTCAGGTGGAGAATACTCTGGCGCAAAGCGGCCTGAAGGCAGAGCGCTCCTTCCATCTGCGTGGTGCCTTGCACTGGAAAGATGCCGATATCATGGTGGAAGGGGTCAATTTTTCAGATATTCGCCGCCTTTTCCCCTGGTGGCAGTTGAAGGGGAGCTGGCCTGCGGCCGGGGAGACGGTAGTCGGCAATGACCTGGCGACCCGTCTGGGGCTCAAGCTGGGAGATACCATGGAACTTGCCGGGAATAATCAAATGGTGCGACTGCGGGTCTCGGGCATCGTTTCTTCCGGCGGAGAAGAAGACGGCCTGCTGTTCCTGGCGCTGCCGGAACTTCAGCAGGCACTCGGTCTGGACGGCCAGCTTAGCCTGGTCCGGCTCATGGTGACTGCGGGGGGTGACAGCCTCAAAAAGAGCTCCTCCGCTCTTCAACTGCTGCTACCCACGGCAAAGGTCAGCGAAGTGCGCCAGACGGCCAGGACTTCGGAAGGGCTGCTTGCCAAGGTCAAGCTGCTGATGCTCATGGTAACGGCGGTGGTGCTGGTCTCCGCAGGCAGCAGCGTGGCCGGCACAATGAGTACGACGGTGCTGGAGAGAGGCAAGGAAATCGGGCTTATGAAGGCGATGGGAGGAACCCGCTGGGAGGTCATGCTGATCTTTTGCGGGGAAGCGGCCATGCTTGGAGTTTTGGGCGGAGTCGCCGGCTATCTCTTCGGCAGCGTTATCGCCCAGTTCATCACCAAAACTGTTTTTGCCTCATCCGCCGAGTTTATCCCCTGGTTCGCCGGCATCTCCCTGGGGGTAAGTCTCTTTCTCGCGTTGCTGGGGAGTATCGGGCCTATGATCTCGGTGTTTAAGCTCGACCCGGTGAGAAGCCTTCGTGGAGAGTGAAAGAAGGACGGCAAAAAAGCCTTTCGAAAAATAGTGTATGACAGATTAAAGTTGGCGAACGGAAAGGTTATTGGGATGGCTGAGTCAATTATTGAAACAAACGGTCTCACCAGAAGTTACGGCGATATCTGTGCCTTGAAGCCTCTTGACTTGCAGGTGCCGGGGGGGGAGTGGCTGTCGGTGATGGGTCATTCCGGTTCCGGCAAGAGTACCCTCATGAACCTGGTGGGTGGGCTTGATCGGCCCACCGCCGGTTCCTTGCGGGTCGGCGGGGAAGATTTGCTGGCTCTCAGCGAGGATGGTCTGGCCCGGTTCCGCCGGGAATTTGTCGGCATAATATTCCAGCAACATCATCTGGTTCCCTACCTGACAGCCGTGGAGAATGTCATGATGGCTCAGTACTTTCACAGCGTTCCTGACGAAGCAGAAGCGAGGACGGCCCTGGAACGGGTCGGGCTGGGCCATCGCCTGAAGAACCGGCCGGGCGAGCTTTCAGGCGGAGAACAGCAACGGGTCTGTATCGCACGGGCGATCATCAACAGCCCCAAACTGCTCCTGGGGGATGAACCGACCGGAAATCTTGACCACAAGAGCACGATCATGGTTATGGAGCTACTTAGGGAGCTACGGGCTGAGGAGCGTTTTACCGTCATCATGGTAACTCATAACCAGGAGGTGGCTGCCTGGGGGGACCGAACCATCTATCTCGACGATGGGACACTGGTACGCGAAGAACGGATGAATTGCTGATGGTTGCTGTGAAACTGATTCCGCATCTTCTTTCATGGGTCGGAATCGTTCTGGTCCTGTTGAGAGGTTTTTCCGGACGTCGTTCAGTAGTAATGGCGGCGAGCATATCCGGGCTGGTCATTGGGGTGACCGGAACCACGGTTCTGCTTCGTTCATTTTCAGCAACAATTCCCTATGCAGTTGTCAAGTCGGCGATGGGGGTGTGCTTTCTTCTCTTTTGGGCTATTTCCGTTGCTGCAATCTACCGCAGCACCGGACGAAGTGTAACCGTTTTCCGGGGAGAGCGGTTTATCAGCTCTTCGCTTTCTGCCGGAGTAATATCCGGTCTGGCCGCGATGGTGGCGGGAGCTGTTTGTTCATTTAAACTCCCGGCTGCCGGCAGCAGCGTAGTGTTTATTGTCCTCCTCGCTTTTGGCTCAGGTGCTCTGGCGTATGCTCTGGCATATGCAGCTCTGCTTGTTGAGAGGCGAATATCAGCATCTATCAAAGTATCACTCCTCGGTATGCTTGCTGCTGTGGTGTCGCTGCTGCTATTCAGTTCATCTTCATTACCCCGCCTGGATCTTTTTTCACCATTAAGCATGAAAGTGATGAAAGGTGTTCATGACTTCGTTCATCAGTTCATGGAATCGATTCTGATTCCGGATCACCTCTTCGTCAGACCGGTTGTGTGGAAATATATAGGCTTCCTGTTCGGTAAGGGAGTTGGTTTCTGGGGGGGGGTAGTCATCTGGTTTACCCCGGCGATTCTGATTCTCCTTGCTGTAGGTTCAAGCCGGCTGCCATCGGTTGCGCATATTCGTCAGGGAGCACAGCGCCGTAAGCTGCTTTCAGATGCACTCAGAAATCAACGCCTGCAGCTTCTTATGCCGCTGTTCTCGTTGATCATTTTTGCTGCAGCGGCCTATCAGAGCAGTTTTCCGAGTGTGGAGTATTGGGACCCCAAACCGCTGCCGGTCACGGCAAGCAAGGCGGGAGAGATTATTATTCCGAAAGGAGGGGAGATAAACCTTGAGGACGGGAAACTGCACAAATACGTGTTTAAACAGGGGGAACGGGAAGCTCGTTTTTTCGTGCTGCTGACTCCCGAGGGGCAATTGACGGTTGATCTCGATGCCTGCGCGATCTGCAAGCCGGACGGGTATGGGCAGGCGGAAGGGTCTGTGATCTGTTATTATTGCAAAACTCTTATCCCCTTGGAGACGGTGGGAAAGCCTGGTGGATGCAACCCTGTCCCGGTCGCATTTTCCCTCAAGGGTGATAGTGTGGTTATTGACAGTATAACGCTTATAAACAGTTGGGCTTCGACTGTCCAGGCTACGGCACGGGTAAAGGAGGGGGGCAAATGAAACGCTTGGCCCGTGCTCTCTTTGCTGCAGGATCGTCCCGGGCCGTACCCCCGTTAGTTATCGGCTTCTTCTTTCTCCTCTATATCGGGATCGCTTTTTTCACCGATGAGACCTTGATCACTCTGATGTTTTTCACCCGCAAGAGTTTGATTCTGGCGGTTCTTCTCGCATTAATTCCCTTGAACAGCGCCTTTCGTCTTGTGCGCGAAACGATCAGGTTTCTGAGAATGCGCCGCGTGATGTCCGGCAAGACAAAAGAAGGTGTGGCAGAGCTGTTCGATGAAGTGGTTGAAATATCTGTCTCAGCCGCTGTTCCGGATCTGGAAAACCGCCTTGCTGCAGTGGGATACAAAACTCGCCGCTCGGAAAACGTACTCTCAGCTTGGTGCGGATTCAGCATTTTTCCAGCACGGATATTTTTTCTCGCTGGAACTTTTTGCCTTTTCACCGGTATCCTCATAAGCATCACCACCCGGACTTCACACCGACAGATAGTCATCGAGGGCGAGCCGCTGCCCATGCCGGAAGGAATCGGCGGCAGGGTGGAGCGGATCATCCTGGCAAACTCATCCGGTTCGATACTGAGCAGGACCCTGACCATGGAAGTAGCTCCGTCGAGTTCAGGGTATGGAAAAAGAATATTCGGGCTATATCCTCCGTCCCTGTATGAAGGTTCATTCGTCTATCCCCGCTACCTGGGACTTGCCCTTTTGCTGCGCTTCTCCGCTCCCGACGTGCCGGCCGGCTTCGAGAAACTGTGCATTCTGAATTGCTATCCCCCGGGAAAAGAGGCGAGCGAAGTAATCACCGGCTCGCCCTATCGAATCGTGTTCAGCATTCCGGAGCCGGGCGCCGGCAGAGACCGCTACATATCGTATATGGCGGAGAGGAGAACCCTTCAGTTTAAGCTGCTGAAGGGTAAGGACGTTCTCTTCACGGGGAGTGCGACGGGTGGCGGAGAATTTGTACGCGACGGCTACCGCCTGTCATTCCCGGATATCAGGCGTCTCGTGGTAACCGATTTCATTGGGGATTACGGCGTGCTGTTCATATGGTGGGCGGCCTTGTTCTTTGGTGCCGCCGCTGCTCTATGGCTGCCGATACGGGCAATTTTTCCCCGTCGGGAAATGCTGTTCAGGTTTGATCAGGGTGTTACGACCGCGTGTTCATTTGCCGAGTGCAGAGCGAGAAAACACGCCGGGGTATTTCATGAAATGCTCGATATGATCGATGCGAAGAGAGGTGAGCCGCCAGTCATGTGATGGTACTATGACGCAGATACGGTTTTCATCTTATGTGAGGATTTATGCGCGTTGTTCTGTCTATCTCATCGATGCATCTGCAGCCGGAGTGCTTCCACGGCTGTTCTCATATCACCGATTTATCTTTGTGTTGTTCATTGGAGGGGGACTCTTTTTATGGAAGATATAAACAGCGAAACCGGACGTCTGACACAGTACGTGCCGTACATACTGTTGGCTATCGTTCTGGGGTTTGTGTTGTTTGTTCGCATACGCCTTCTGCAAGCTCCGATGGAGCGTGACGAGGGTGAGTACGCCTATATGGGACAATTGCTGCTTAAAGGAATTCCTCCGTATGTCAACGCCTATACCATGAAGCTTCCAGGCGTAAGCTTCGTCTATGCCCTGTTTATGGCCCTATTCGGCCAAACTACTGCAGGTATCCATATGGGACTGCTAGTAGTAAACAGCATAAGTATCTATCTGGTATTTCTGCTTGCTCGCCGGGTACTTGACAAGGATGCTGCCGTCATTTCCTGTGCCACGTATGCGGTTCTGTCCCTCAGCCAATCGGTGTATGGAGTTTTTGCCCATGCGACACACTTCGTAGTGCTGTTCTCCCTGGCGGGCTTCCTACTGCTTTTGCACTACATTGACAGAGGTCGTTTGTTTGCTCTGTGTGCCAGCGGGGTCTGCTTTGGACTGGCATTTATAATGAAGCAGCATTCTGTTCTGATGATCTGTTGTGCCTTTCTTTACCTTGTGTGGCACGGCTGGAAAAAACCGGTCGGTAGTCGGAAAAAACTGCTGGTCGCTTGTGTCATTTTTTTGTCAGGAACGATTATCCCCTATGCTCTTGTTGTCCTCTACGTATTAAAGGCCGGGGTGCTTGGCAAGTTCTGGTTCTGGACCGTGAAATATGCCCGGGAATATGTATCTGAACAGACCCTGGAGCAAGGCTGGAATAATTTTGCCAAAACTTTTAAACGTATTGTAGAACCGCAGATGCCGTTCTGGCTTCTTGCCGGAGGTGGGTTAGCTGCTCTCTTCACAAAACAGGGGAGCAAAACCGATCGACTTTTCATTTTAGGCCTGTTTTTCTTTTCCTTCCTTTCAATCTGCCCAGGACTCTATTTCCGGGAACACTATTTCATCCTGCTGCTGCCGGCAGTGGCACTGATGGTGGGCGCAGCGGCACGTACAGCAGGACATTTCCTGTCATCATTGCAGATGGGACGTTTTCAACAGTTTATTCCAGTTCTGCTGCTCATAACTGCTGTAGCTTACGGCATCTACCATGAAAGAAATTATTATTTCTTCTTCGAACCTCAGCAGGTTACTCGTTCAACCTATGGACCAAGCCCTTTTAATGAGGCGGTGCAGGTCGCCCGCTACATAAAAGAACATACCTCCGCAGATGACCGGATAGCAGTTTTAGGGTCGGAACCGGAGATTTTTTTCTATGCGGACAGGCTCTCTGCGACCCGGCATATATACATGTATGGCCTGATGGAGAAGCAGTCGTTCGCTGTACAGATGCAGAGTGAAATGATCCGCGAAATAGAAATGGCAAAACCGAAATATATTGTGATGGTAAATCTTCCATCATCATGGGGAGAGCCACCTTTTTTTTCCCGTACGATTATTGAGTGGGGAGAGAAATACGCGGCAGAGCAGTATGATGTTGTGGGGGTAATCGACATTGTTGATTTTGACACGACGCACTACCTATGGGATGATAAAGCAACCGGATACGTCCCCATTTCAGACGTATTTCTCTCCGTTTTGAAACGAAAGGGAAATACGTAGTAATTCTGAACAATCAGGGATAAAACAATTCCGCAGTACGAGTGGTGAAGCTGCTTATGACGGTCCCGCAAAAACTTTTCCGGTTTGGACTCATTATCCTAATCGTACTGGCGGTATATGCCAATACGCTCAACCATGGTTTCGTCTGGGACGATACCCATATAATTGTCCATAACCCGCTTCTCGAAAAGCTGAGCAACATCCCCCAATTCTTCCTTTCCGAAGATACTATCGAAGAGTCTTCCGGCTATTACCGCCCGGTAACCTATATCTCCTTCGCACTGGATCGTGCCGTCTGGGGGGGCAATCCGGCCGGTTTCCATATCACCAATCTGGTTCTGCATATAGCGGTAGTGTTGCTCTTTTACACAGTGACCGCGGCGCTGTTCAAAAAGGAGCGCCTGGCTTTTGTCTCCGCCCTGATTTTTGCACTGCATCCCATTGCCGGTGAAACCGTCAATTTTATCGCCGGAGGCAGGAATACTCTGCTCTCTGCCTGTTTTGCCATGCTGTCGCTGCTTTTCTACATCAGGAAAAATCAGGTTCCGTCAGTCGCCTGTTTCACAGTGGCAATTTTTTCCAAGGAATTTGCACTGTTGTTGCCGATGGTTTTCCTTATGTATGATCGTCGGGTTCAGCGGGAAAAGATTCGTTTCAGTCGTTATATCCAATACATGATTCCGGCTGCCATGTATCTGGTACTCCGTTCGTTTGCTGTCCAGAAGGCAAATTTTCTCGCGGGGATCAGCTTTTCAAATATAATTACGGCGCCTTATCTGGTGGTAAGATATGCATTGAATATGATAGCCCCGGTGCAACTGAAAGTTTTGTACGATGTTCAGGCAGACATGGTTATCGGGATAGCATGTTCAGTTGTTGTCGCTGTCATGCTGGGCGCCATGTTTATCTTCAGAAAGCATGACGAAATCCTGTTTTCAACCAGCTGGTTTTTTCTGTTTCTCCTCCCTGTCATCAACATAATCCCGC
>JBAVTM010000387.1:0-20430 GCA_049696195.1 Desulfuromonadaceae bacterium
GTTTTCAAGCATGCTGTTCGTGCCATGGAAGAGGCTGCTGTAAAAGCCCTGGATGCAAACGGCCTTTCACCATCCGATATTTCTCTTTTGATACCACATCAGGCAAATCGTCGTATAATCGATGCAACGGCTAAACGACTCGGAATCGGTCCCGATCGTCTGTTCACCAATCTCCACCGTTATGGCAACACCTCCTCGGCATCGATTCCTATCGCTCTGGATGAGGCGAACCGACAAGGGGGTATCAAGCCCGGCAGCAAGCTCCTGATGGTTGCTTTCGGGGGCGGCTTTACCTACGGCTCTGCCCTTGTTGAGTGGTAGCCGGGGTCAAACTTTAACGCGAGGCAAGGATATATATGTCTAAAACAGCATTCATTTTTCCCGGACAGGGGTCGCAATATTCCGGCATGGGAAAGGAACTGGCGGATACGTTTTCCGTTGCGCGTCACCTGTTTGAGGAGGCTGACGAAGCTCTCGGGTTTAAATTATCCTCTCTCTGCTTTGCAGGGAGCGATGCCGACCTCAAGCTGACCGCCAACACACAGCCGGCGATCCTGACAGCAAGCATTGCGGTACTGAAGGTTGTCCAGCAGGAAACCGGCCTGAAGGCAGAATATGTGGCGGGCCATTCACTTGGTGAATACTCGGCTCTGGTCTGCTCCGGGGCGCTCTCATTTGCTGATGCGGTAAGAACGGTGCGCGCCCGTGGCACATTCATGCAGGAAGCGGTTCCGGTCGGTACCGGAACGATGGCTGCCATGCTCGGTGTCGAGAGTGATGTTCTTGAAGATATCTGCCGTGAAGCCGCTGAAGGCGAGGTCGTATCACCGGCCAACTTTAACTCGCCCGGCCAGATTGTCATTGCCGGTTCGGTTGCGGCCGTTGCACGTGCTATTGAAATCGCCAAGGGACGCGGATTTAGAAAAGCCATGCTGCTTCCGGTCAGCGCCCCCTTCCATTGTGCGTTGATGAAACCTGCTGCGGACCGCTTGGCGGCGGTACTGGATTCGATAACGGTATACGATATGAACGTGCCGGTTGTTGCAAATGCTGATGCCGCACCGAACAGCGATAAAGAGCGGGTGAGGCCTCTGCTCGTTACGCAGGTCTGCTCCCCCGTGTTGTGGGAACAGTCGGTGAACGCCATGAGCGCCCTGGGTGTGACACGGTTTGTCGAGCTCGGCCCGGGCAAGGTGTTGAGCGGACTGGTGAAAAGGATCAACAAGGAGGCTGTTCTGGCCAACATAGAAGATGTTGCCGGGATAAAAACTGCCGGGGAGAATGTATGATGAACGGTCAAGTCGCTCTGGTAACCGGTGCTTCGCGTGGCATCGGTCAGGCAATTTCCCTGAAGCTTGCTGCCGAAGGAGTTTTTGTTGTTGCAACGGCAACATCCGAAGCCGGCGCTGAGGCAACGGTTGCAGCAATCGTCGCCGGGGGGGGCGCCGGTCAGGCGGTCAAACTCGATGTTACCAACTCTGCAGAGGTTGAGGCGCTTTTCAAAAAGATCATGTCCGAACAGGGGCGGCTTGATATCCTGGTGAATAATGCCGGCATAACAAAAGACGGCCTCATGATGCGCATGAAGGACAGCGACTGGGATTCCGTGCTCGATACCAATCTTAAAGGATCGTTCAACTGTCTGCGTGAAGCATCCAAAATCATGACCAAGGCCCGGTACGGGCGCGTGGTCAATATCAGCTCTGTTGTCGGCGAAATGGGCAATCCTGGCCAGGTAAACTATTGCGCCAGTAAGGCGGGGCTGTTCGGTTTGACAAAATCGGCGGCACGTGAACTGGCAAAGCGCAATATTACCGTCAATGCCGTGGCGCCCGGTTTTATTGAAACCGATATGACCGCGGTTCTTCCTGAAAAGGGACGTGAAGCGCTTCTGCAGAATATTCCGATGGAGCGGCTCGGCTCGGTTGATGATGTTGCGCATGCTGTCAATTTTCTGGTTTCCTCCCAGGCGGGCTATATTACCGGCCAGGTTCTGTCGGTAAATGGCGGAATGTACATGTAGTCAATTTGTAGAAATATCAATTGACATTTAAAGATGTCATGCTTTATTTAGCACACAGCATTACACACGAAACCTGCAAGGGTTTAAAATCACACGGAGGTGAAAGATGTCTGATATTGCAAAGCGGGTAAAAGAAATTGTTGCCGAGCAGCTTGGGGTTGAAGAAGCTCAGGTTTTAACCGAGTCTTCTTTTATGGATGACCTTGGGTCTGATTCTCTTGACACAGTTGAGCTGGTCATGGCTCTTGAAGAAGAGTTCGATATCGAAATCCCTGATGAAGATGCCGAAAAAATCCAGACGGTGAATGACGCCATCGAATACATCACCGAGCACAGCTGAGATCACACAATCGGGGAGGGGCGCAAGCCCCTCTCTTTTCGTTCTGCCATAGCAGAAGTCACTCTTATATGGAGCTATTTATCATGAGAAGAGTTGTTATTACTGGTGTTGGAGCTGTTTCACCACTCGGATGCGGGAATGCCAAAAACTGGGATGCGCTCACTTCAGGTAAATCCGGAATAGGGTTGATTACCCGTTTTGATACGAGTGATTTGTCGGTCAAGATTGCCGGAGAGGTTCCTGACTTTAATGCTGAAGAGTATATTGACAAAAAAGAGATCAAGAAGATGGATCTTTTTATCCAGTACGCTCTGGCAGCAGCTCATTACGCCATGGAAGATTCGGGGCTGGTGATCAATGATGAAAATGCCGAGCGTGTCGGGGTTCTCGTTGGTGCCGGGCTCGGTGGCTTACCGACGATTGAAAAATACCATACTCTGGTTGCTGAGGGTGGCTACAAAAAGATTTCTCCGTTTTTCATCCCGATGCTCATTATTAATCTCGCTCCAGGCCACATTTCCATCAGATACGGTGCCAAGGGGCCGAATGTTTCTTCCGTCTCGGCTTGTGCAACCAGCACCCATTCGATTGGTGATGCCTATCATATCATCAAACGTGGCGATGCAGATGCCATGATTGCAGGTGGAACAGAGTCGGTCATCACACCGCTCGGGATTGGCGGCTTTGCTGCCATGAAGGCGCTTTCCGACCGGAATGATGACCCTGCAGCCGCATCCCGCCCCTTTGACAAGAACCGGGACGGTTTTATCATGGGGGAAGGCGCCGGGATTGTTGTTCTTGAGGAGTACGAATCCGCCAGGGCGCGTGGAGCCAGGATTTATGCCGAGGTGGTAGGGTATGGAATGACTGGAGACGCATATCACCTGACCGCGCCGGCACCGGGTGGAGAGGGAGGGGCGCGAAGCATGAAAATGGCGCTCAAAAATGCCGGAGTTGCTCCCGAGCAGGTCTCCTATATCAATGCGCATGGCACATCTACTCCGATAGGGGACCTGTACGAAACCATGGCGATCAAGAGCGTTTTCGGTGATCACGCCAAGAAAATGATGGTCTCTTCGACAAAATCCATGACCGGTCATCTTCTTGGCGCTGCAGGCGGCATAGAAGCGGTGTATACCCTCATGGCGATGGACAAGGGTGTTGTTCCGCCCACAATCAATTACACCGATCCGGATCCGGAATGCGATCTTGATTATGTCCCCAACACTGCACGGGATGCAAAGCTTGAATACACGATGAGTAACAACTTTGGTTTCGGCGGTACGAATGCAACCCTTCTGTTCAAGAAGCTGTAGGCGGGGACTGCTATGATCATTATCGGAAGCGACCATGGAGGTCTGGCCCTCAAAACAGCCCTTAACAGTTATCTGAATCGCAGGGGTTTCCAGGTGTCAGACGCGGGGACCAACAATGATGCGTCGGTGGATTATCCCGATTTCGGCCAGAAAGTTGCTGAAGCTGTGACAGCTGGAGAAGCGGAATCGGGAATCCTGATTTGCGGAACCGGAATCGGGATGTCGATTGCCGCCAACAAGATCCCCGGGGTTCGCGCCGCGTTGGTAACTGATGTCTTCATGGCCCGCATGGCTAAAGAGCATAATAATGCCAATGTGCTGGTGCTTGGAGGTCGTGTTCTCGATGAACAGAAAGCGTGTAATCTTGTCGGTGCCTGGCTTGATGCCACGTTTGAAGGCGGACGTCATCAGGCGCGCCTGGACAAGATTACTGCACTTGAAAAGAAGTATTCCTCGCTGTAAAGAGAGTATACATTATTCCAATATCCACGGGCGGGACCTGCTACGGCATGTGTCCCGTTTGTTGTTTGCACGGTGTCATGCATGAAAAGAACTTTTACAAGGAGAAGCCATGTCAGTCCTTTCCCAGTTTGATCCCCAGGTAGCTGATGCTATTCGCCATGAGACGGAGCGACAGGAATATAATCTGGAGCTGATCGCCTCCGAAAACTTTGTTTCGGAAGCGGTTCTGGAGGCCCAGGGTTCGATCATGACCAACAAGTACGCCGAGGGGTATCCCGGAAAGCGTTATTATGGCGGCTGCGAGCACGTTGACGTTGTAGAACAGCTGGCCATAGACCGGGCCAAGGAGCTGTTCGGCGCAGAACATGCCAATGTCCAGCCGCACGCCGGTTCCCAGGCCAACATGGCGGTCTATTTTGCCGCGTGCAAGCCGGGAGATACAATTCTCGGGATGAATCTTGCGCATGGCGGGCACCTCACTCATGGCAGTCCGGTCAACTTTTCCGGTAAACTGTTTACAATTGTTCCGTACGGGGTTTCACAGGATACGGAAACTATTGACTATGAAGAGGTTGAACGTCTGGCCATTACGCATAAACCGAAAATGATTGTAGTGGGCGCCAGTGCCTATCCCCGCATAATCGACTTCCCTGCTTTCCGCACGATAGCAGACAAGGTAGGGGCAGTTATCATGGTGGATATGGCTCATATTGCCGGTCTGGTTGCTGCCGGTGTTCACCCGAGTCCTGTTCCATATGCCGAGTTTGTTACGACGACTACCCACAAAACGCTTCGTGGCCCTCGTGGTGGCATGATTCTCTGTCGTGAAGAGTTTGCCAAGACAATCAACTCACAGATCTTCCCCGGAATTCAGGGCGGACCGCTCATGCACGTTATCGCCGCGAAGGCGGTGGCATTCAAGGAAGCGCTGCAGCCTGAGTTCAAGGTCTATCAGCAGCAGGTCGTCAACAATGCCAAGGCGCTTGCAGAGGCGCTCATGAAACGCGGCTTCAAGCTGACAAGCGGAGGTACCGATAACCACCTCATGCTGATTAATTTCTCGGGTACGGAGATAACCGGCAAAGCTGCGGAAGAGGCGTTGGACAAGGCTGGCATCACGGTCAACAAGAACACCGTACCGCTTGAAACCCGCTCTCCGTTTGTGACTTCCGGCATCAGGGTCGGAACACCCGCCTGCACCTCCCACGGGCTGAAAGAGACCGAAATGGACCAGGTTGCCGGCTATATCGCCGATGCGGTAGCGAATATTGGTGATGATCAGAAGCTGTCAGCCATTAAGACGCAGGTGAACAGCATGATGAAGAAATTTACTCTCTACGCCGACAGGCTTGCCTAATTTCAAAATATCACGTAGTTATGAGACCCTCTGGATATGTTCCGGCGGGTCTTTTTTTGGTTGACACTATCTGTAACAGAGGAATCTACGTATGCCCGGAACCGGCTCCATCACGACCGAACAGTTGCGCCTGTGGGATAAACGCCACGTCTGGCACCCATTCACCCAGATGCAGGAATGGGAACGTGACGAACAGATTGTTATCGTAAAGGGGGAGGGGTGCTGGCTGATCGACACGGACGGCAACCGCTACCTTGACGGTGTGGCCTCCATGTGGACAAACGTCCATGGCCACTGCCGCCGGGAGTTGAATGATGCCCTGAAGGAGCAGGTAGACCGCCTTGAACATTCCACACTGCTGGGGCTGGCCAGTGAACAGAGCATTATTCTGGCGGCACGACTGGCCGAGATCACTCCACCGGGGCTGGACCGATTCTTCTATTCGGATAACGGTTCAACCGCCATGGAAGTAGCGGTCAAGATGGCCTATCAGTACCAGGTCCATTCGGGACGACCGGAACGGAGCCGGTTCATCACTTTCAGGAACGCCTATCATGGCGATACCCTTGGTGCGGTGAGTGTCGGAGGAATCGATATTTACCACACGACCTTCAAGCCGCTCATGTTTGATACTCTCCAGGCTCCGGCTCCCTACTGCTACCGTTGTGAGCTCGGCTGCAACAGACTCTCCTGCAGTATGGAGTGTGTCGATGCACTCGAAGAGTTGATGAAGGGGAATGCCGGCCTGGTCGCAGGTCTTGTAATCGAGCCGCTGGTTCAGGGTGCCGGAGGGATGATCGTGCAGCCGGCAGGTTTTTTGAAGCGGGTTCGGGAACTGTGCGACCGGTATGATGTTCTGATGATCGCAGACGAAGTTGCCACCGGGTTTGGCAGAACCGGTGCGATGTTTGCCTGCCACCACGAGGGTGTGGTCCCTGATATCATGGCCATTTCCAAGGGAATAGCCGCGGGGTATCTTCCTTTGGCTGCCACGGTGACCGGTGATAAAGTATATTCGGCCTTTTTAGGCTCCTATTCGGAGCTGAAGACCTTCTTTCACGGTCATACGTTCACCGGTAACCCGTTAGCCTGTGCCGTTGCTCTGAAAAGCCTGCAGCTCTTCCAACAGGATAATCTGCTGGAAGAGCTGCAGCCGAAAATAGCCCGGCTGAAACAAGGTCTGGATGAATTCAAGGCGTTGCCTCACGTTGGCGATGTGCGTCAGTGCGGTCTTGCTGCAGGGGTGGAGCTGGTTGAAAACAGGGAAACCGGTACACCGTACCCGTGGGAGGACAGGGTCGGGATCAGGGTGTGTCTTGAAGCGCGCAAGCGGGGAGTTTTCTCCCGCCCGCTCGGGAATACCGTCGTCATATTTCCACCTTTGGTTATTTCAAACTGCGAGCTGGATTTACTATTGAATGTACTGCAGGAATCAATACGGGTTGTTACTGAATGATCAATTGCCTGAGGCTTTCCCATGGATGATACAATCAAAGTGCTGGTGATTGATGATGATGACTCCGGCCGCGAAGCTCTGGTCATGTTGTTGCGGTCGGCCGGGTATGAAGTCACGTCAGCGGCAACCGGCTTGAGTGCGCTGGATCTGATCGGTCGTGAGCAGTATCAGGTCATCGTTTCCGATCTTTTTCTCCCCGATAAAAGCGGCCTCGATATCCTGCAGGAAGTTCATAAGGTCTCTCCTGCTACCGACTTCATCGTTGTGACCGGCCATGCTTCGGCTCAAACCGCCGTTCGCGCCATGAAAGAGGGCGCTTTTGACTATATCACCAAGCCGATTGATTTTGATGAGCTGAAAATAGTTGTTTCCAAGGCTCTGGAGAAACAGAAGCTGCTGTCTGAGAACATGTATCTTCGCAGGCAGCTCCAGGGGCGCTTTGAATTCAATAATATTATCGGCACTTCTCCGGCAATGAACCTCGTTTTTGAGCGCATGAGCCGCATTGTAAAAACCGATTCTGCGGTTCTTGTCAGTGGTGAATCGGGAACCGGCAAGGAACTGGTTGCCCGGGCGCTGCACTATAATGGTACCCGCAAGGATCTACCCTTTATTGCGGTAAACTGCAGCGCTATTCCCGAGACGTTATTGGAAAGCGAGCTTTTCGGTCACGTCCGGGGGGCATTTACCGGAGCTATCAAGGATAAACCGGGAAAATTCGAGGCAGCCAACCATGGCACTATCTTTCTTGATGAAATCGGTACGCTGCCCCTTCATCTGCAGGCAAAACTGTTGCGGGTTCTGCAGGAACATGAAGTAGAGAGGGTCGGTTCCAACAAGACGGTAAAACTTCATGTCAGAGTGATCTCCGCAACCAACTCGGATCTTGAAAACATGGTGAAACGGGGGGAATTCCGGGAAGATCTTTACTACCGTTTGAACGTTATTCCACTTCACCTCCCCCCTCTGCGCGAGCGACAACAGGACATTATGTACCTGACAGCCTTTTTTCTCGAGAAACAGTGTCGGCTCATGGGGCGAGCGCCGTGCAGTATCAGCAAACAGGCGCTTGAGGCGTTGGAGCAGTATTCCTGGCCCGGAAATGTGCGTGAACTGGAAAATCTGATAGAGAGAATGATCGTTCTGACGGACGCGAGCGTTATAACGATAGATGATATCCCGGCAAAAATCATTGGCGAAAAGGGGGCTGGAGAAGCACTCTCAGTGACTATGCCGAGCCAGGGGGTGGACCTGGTTGCAACGGTCTCCCGGATCGAACAATCCTTGATCTGTCAGGCACTCGAATCTGCGGGTGGGGTTAAGGCGAAGGCTGCTTCTCTGTTGGGGATAAATCGGACGACGCTGGTTGAAAAAATAAAAAGGCTGAAAATAGAAAAATAAAATAGGTCAGCAGCAGGTGTTTTGAAAAAACATTAACAACCAGGAGGTTCAGATGGATCCGGAAACCGGCGCCATTGCCCAAAAGGAATTCGATCGGGCACAACAGGAACTTGACCGGAACAATGTTCTGGATGCGCTCGTCTGCCTCGAGCGGGCACTCAGTATCTGGGATGACCCGCTCTGGTATTCCCGCTTCGGGTTCTGTATCGCCAAGCAGCGCGGCCATCTCACCCGGGCATTCGAATTATGCCGCACTGCGATTGCCCACGACCCGGTCAACCCTCTCCATTACCTGTATCTCGGAAAGGTTTATCTGATTGCCGGAAATACATATGAAGCGCTTCAGGCCTTCAGGCAGGGGATGATACTCGGGGGGAGTCCGGAGATTGAACGGATGCTCGAAGCCATTGGAACCCGGAAGCCCCCGGTCATCTTTTTTCTTTCCCGGGACAACGTGTTGAACAAATTTCTGGGAATCATTCTTGGTCGTTTAGGTCTGAGGTAGGGGTGTACGACGTTTAAATCAAACAAAACCGTTTGCAGGATACCGCTAAAAAACAAAAAAAGGTGCCCCTTGAAGGCACCCTTTTTTGTTTATGGCGGGGTTGACGGGGCTCGAACCCGCGACTTCCAGCGTGACAGGCTGGCACTCTAACCAACTGAGCTACAACCCCGTAACAAGTAGTCAGTTTAACTCGGCATTTATGTCACGAAATGCACCTGCTTGTCAAGCAGCTTGTGGCCGCACTGTAAAAATAAATTACGCGCACTCCGAATAACCGCAGACGTGGCAGACTGAGCAGCCCCCCTCATGCTCGACGATGCCGCCGCACTCAGGGCATGCTCCGCGTTCATGTCCGACGGATTCGCTTTCGATATCATATCCGCAGTCTACAAGGTGGTTCTGGATCGCTTTTGCAACGGCATCGGCGCAGGAAAGCACGCGATTGTCGCCGAAGCCGGACGGGCAGTGGCAGGAGATGCCCTGAAGCTGCTTCACAACCTGACGGGCCTGGATGCCGCTGCGCCAGGCGAGTGACACCATGCGGCCGATCGCCTCGCTCTGGGAGGCGGCGCACCCACCGGCTTTACCCATCGTGGTGAAAAGCTCGAACAAGCCGTTTTTATCTTCGTTGATCGTGATGTAGAGAGGACCGCAACCGGTCTGCATCTGATGGGTTGCTCCCTTAAGGGCTTTGGGGCGCTCCCGTTTGACGGCTTTCTTGTCATCTTCGACCGGTGTGGCTGCAACCGCTGCAGCCTGCTCTTCTTTTTTGCCGGTCGAAAGCACCTGCTCGTCCCTTGAACCGTCGCGATAAATGGTGACACCCTTGCAACCGGTCTCATAGGCGAGCATGTACACTTTCTCAACTTCTTCGATGGTGGCGTTATTTGAAAAATTGACCGTTTTGGAAACGGCATTGTCGGTGTAGAGCTGGAAGGCCGACTGCATCTGAATGTGGTATTCCGGCGATATTTCGTGTGAGGTGACGAACACGTCGCGGATATCAGCCGGAATTTCGGCGATGTCCGCAACGGTGCCGTGTTCGGCAATTTTCTTCATGAGCTCTTCAGAGTAGAAGCCCCGCTCCTTTGCGATCTTTTCGAAAATCGGGTTGACCTCCACCAGCACGTTCTTGTCCATGACGGTGCGGATGTAGGAAACGGCGAAGAGCGGTTCAACACCGGAAGAGGCGTTGGCGATGATCGAAATGGTTCCGGTGGGGGCGATTGTTGTAACGGTTGCGTTTCTTTGCGGAGCAGCCCCTTTTTTGTCAAAGATCGAGCCTTTGAAGTTGGGGAACGAGCCCCGCTTTTTGCCCAGTTCCTGGGATGCCTGGTGTCCCTCATCATTGATGAATTTCATCACCTTCTTGCCGAGCTTGACCGCTTCGTCGGAACAGTAGGGAATCCCGAGCAGAATCAGCATGTCGGCCCACCCCATGACACCCAGCCCGATTTTGCGGTTGGCATGCGTCATGTCATGAATCTGCTGCAGCGGATAATTGTTGGCCTCTATGACGTTATCAAGAAAGTGGACGGCGGTGTGAATGGTCTCCCGCAGTTTTTTCCAGTCCACAGTGCCGTCTTTGATAAAGGTGCCCAGGTTGATCGAGCCGAGGTTGCAGGATTCATACGGGAGCAGTGGCTGCTCGCCGCAGGGGTTGGTGGATTCGATCTCGCCTGCAAGCGGTGTCGGGTTGTCGCGATTCAAACGGTCGAGAAAGATGATTCCGGGTTCGCCGTTTTCCCAGGACTGCTTGACGATGCGCTGGAATACCTTGCGGGCGTTAAGGCTGCCGCAGACCTTTTTGTCACGGGGATTAATGAGATTGTATTCTTCATCGCGTTCAACAGCCTGCATGAACTTTTCGGTAAGGCCGACCGATATGTTAAAGTTGTTGAGCTGCTTCTGGTCGGCTTTGCACATGATAAAATCCATCACGTCGGGGTGGTCGACCCTCAAAATTGCCATGTTTGCGCCGCGCCTGGTGCCCCCCTGCTTTATGGTTTCCGTTGCGACATCAAACACGCGCATAAATGAGAGTGGGCCACTCGATATGCCGGTGGTGCTGCTGACAACGTCGTTGGCCGGTCTCAGGCGGGAAAATGAAAAACCGGTGCCGCCGCCGGATTTATGAATCAGGGCGGTATATTTTACGGCGTCAAAGATCTCTTCCATGGAGTCGCCCACCGGCAGTACAAAGCAGGCCGAAAGTTGCCCCAGGGGGCGGCCGGCATTCATCAGGGTAGGTGAGTTGGGGAGAAATTCAAAGCTGGTCATCATGTGATAAAAGGTGTCTGATAAGCTCTTTACATCCGCCTTCTTGTCAAATGTTTTATCGGCGGCCGCAATGGTGTCCGCCACACGTCGAAACATATTGGCAGGCGTCTCAAGAACCTTGCCGGTTTCATCACGGCGCAGATAGCGTTTTTCCAATACGGTGGCGGCATTTTTTGTCAGGGCGGGGATGGCGTCGGGTGCGGAACCTTTTTTCATAACGGAACTCCTTGTTTTGAATTAAATTGTGTGATTCTGAATGGATTGAATGTGGTATGGTTGAAAACCATAAACCACAATATTTTGTGGGAGGTGCTGAAATAAACCACAACATGTATATGGTGTCAACAAATAAATTTTATAAAAATATAACACCTTGAAAGGACTTGAAAAGCCCGGAAATAAGGTGCTTACTAATGAGAAAACAACATTGAATTTACAGTTTGGGTGAATCATGATACTTGTCAGCCAACACGTAAGGAGCTCGCCGAGTGAAAATTCTTTTTGCCGCCTGTATTTTTTTCTGTTTGACCACAATCTCCCCGGCCGCCGAACAGGCTACGGCGGTATATGACGGAACGGTGCTGAGCGAAGACGTTACCTGGAGCGGTTCGATACTCGTCCGCGGGTTTGTCGTCGTGGCTCCACAGGCAACCTTGCGTATCGAACCGGGAACGGTGGTCCGTTTTGCGTCGTCCGCCGCCCAGCAGCTTCCGAACCTCGTTGTTCAGGGGCGTCTGCATGCCGTTGGAACCTCCGACCTGCCTATTATCCTGACATCTGATCGATCCACACCGGTCCGCGGATCCTGGGGCGGCATCGTCCTCCTCTCGACCGAAAAACGCAATCTGCTCGAACTATGCCGCATTGAGTACGCCGAGACCGGAATAGATGTCCGGTTTTCCACCGTCACCCTGAAGGGAGTTTCACTTGTGCAGGCGCGGACCGCTCTGTTGTCACATGACGGTGTTGTTCAGATGACCGGCGGTACGGTATCCGATTCAGAAACCGGCATTGAGATATATAACACCGAATTCGATGGCAGGGATACGACGGTTTCCACCTGTCAGCGTGGCTGCCTGCTGAGCAAATCTGCAATTGTACTTGCAGCGCCGAAAATTATGAACAATCTCCAAACAGGACTCGAAGCGGATGAGTGCAGGATCAGGATTACCGGCGGAGAGTTTTCCGGTAATGGGCTTGGCGCGCGTATCAAAGGTGGTGAAGGGCAGATTGTCATGTCCCGATTTTTTCAAAGCAGGCAGACAGCCCTCCATCTTTCCGACTCGAATATCAAAATACAGCGCTGCCTGTTTGCCGAGAACCGGCAGGACGCTCTGCGGGTTGAAGATGGCCAGGCGCTTCTCTTGAATAATGCCTTCACCTCAAACAGTGGTTTTAATCTGTACAACGCCGGTCATGAAGTTGTCAGTGCCCGGCAAAACTGGTGGGGAACAACAGATCAGTCGCTGATCAGGCAAAAGATTCATGACGCGGCTCTTGATATAACTACCGGGACGGTCAATGTTTTTCCCTGGCTGGATGAGAAACCCCTCTTGGTGCCGTAATGGAAACTCTCCGTGTATCTTGATAACGCTGCTACATCATTCCCCAAGCCCGAGAACGTTTATCAGGCGGTTCTGCATGCGATGCGTGATGTAGGGGCTTCTCCCGGTCGGGGCGGATATCGCCGATCTCTGGAAGCCGGCCGCATTCTTTTTCAGGCGCGTGAGGCGGCGGCCGGGTTTTTTTCGGTTTCCGATTCGAGTCGAATCATCTTCACCCAGAGTGCCACCGGAGCTTTAAATCTGGCGCTTCAGGGTACTCTTGCCCCCGGTGACCATGTTGTTACCACTTCGATGGAACACAATTCTCTGCTCAGGCCGCTGTATGCGCTTCGAAATAAGGGTGTCGAGTTATCGATCGTCCCTGCCGGGCCGGACGGAGTGGTCTCTGTTGAGGATATCTACCGTGCGATGCGGGTAAATACTCGAATGATCGCCGTCAGCCATGTATCCAACGTCTGCGGTGCAATTCAGCCGATACTGCCGCTGGCAAAACTCTGCCGCGAAGCCGGCGCACTGTTTCTGGTTGACGCGGCGCAGTCGGCCGGCTATCTGCCGATTGACGTTGAACGCTTCTCCATAGACCTGTTGGCGGTTCCCGGCCATAAGGGGTTGCTCGGTCCGGGGGGGACGGGGCTGCTGTATGTAGCGCCACACGTACCGCTTACATCCGTTATTCAGGGCGGTACCGGCAGTCACTCAACCGCCGAAGAGCAGCCGCAGATCATGCCGGACGGTTTTGAGAGCGGTACTCATAATCTCCCCGGAATCGCCGGATTGCAGGCAGGAATCGAGTTTATCCTCGAACAGGGGCTTTCGGCCGTCCATCAGCATGAGCATGAGCTGCTCAATCAGGTGGAACAGGGGTTGAGAGAGATTCCCGGGGTGACGGTCTACGGCCCGATCGATCCGTCAGATCGCTGCTCGGTACTCTCTTTCACCGCTTCCGGTGTTGATCCCGCGATGTTGGCCGCAGAGCTTGATCATGGTTTCGATATTGCGGTACGGGCCGGGCTGCATTGCGCCCCCCTGGCTCACCGCACGCTGGGAACGCTCCCGGGCGGGACGACCCGTGTGAGCCCCGGCTGGTTCACGACAAGTGAAGATATTGCTTTCTTTTCTGATGCCGTTGTACAATGCATCGACAAAATTCGAAAATCAGCATGAAAACATGCACGGCCCCGATACATCGGGATAGGTGCGGGCACGAAATCTTTTCTGCACATAACGCAGAAAACTTATAACGTCTTAAAAGGAGTTCTGACATGAAAACGTTGTCAGCATTGTTTCTGATCCTGTGTGTATGCGCGGCCTGCTCGCTTCCACCTGAAAGGCCGTTTACCAAGGAGCAGCTTTACAAGACCGGCATCTATACCTATTTTACCGTTGAGGACTCGCCGGAAAGCGTTCTTTCGGCCATTAACAAAGATGGAGAAGTTGTGCTCAATGCCAAATACCGTGGCCGTGACGTCTGGATCAAATTGCTCGGAAAGCTTGAGGGCATCACCGTTCAGATTATCGAAAAATAAATTTTCAACTCCGGCGCCCCGCCGTAATCCTGTTCATCCAGAAAGGGACTCATGAAAAACTTCATCCTCGATACGAACGTATTGCTCCACGATCCTCAGTCACTGTTCAAATTTCAGGAAAACAACATAATCATCCCGATTACCGTTATCGAAGAGGTTGATCGCTTCAAAAAGGATATGAATGAGACCGGTCGGAATGCCCGGATGGTCTCACGAATCCTCGATTCAATGCGGGAGAAGGGTTCCCTTGCCTCCGGAGTGACCATGCCCGGAGGCGGGACGCTGCGGGTCGAGATGTTTGCCGAGAAACATTTCAAGAATCTTCCGGTTGATCTGCGGGTGGACAATGGCGATAACCGGATAATTGCTGTTGCCCAGGATGTCCGCGATCGCTTTCCTGACACCGTAGCAATTTTTGTGACTAAAGATTCCAATCTGCGGATCAAGGCCGACGCCATCGGGCTGATAGCCGAGGACTACGAGTCAGACAAAGTCGATATTCAGGATCTTTATTCCGGAACCCGCACGATTGAGGTGCCGCCGGAAGCGGTTGACCGGTTCTATGGCCAGGGGTGGCTCGAGGCCCCGGTCGAAATGTCTCCCAACGAGTTCATTACAATCGTCGACAGTGCAAACCCGAATCATTCCGCCATCTGTCGCAACGATCCCGCCAATGCCCGTATTGTCGCCGTCCGCAAGGTGCCGAAGGAGGGAATCTGGAGTCTCTTTCCGCGCAACAGGGAGCAATCCTTTGCCCTCGACGTGCTGATGGACGACAGCATCAAGCTGGTGACGCTGGTGGGGAAGGCCGGTACCGGCAAGACGCTGCTTGCGATAGCTGCCGGTCTTCATAAAACTGCCGAGGAAAACCTCTATAACCGGTTGCTGGTTTCGCGTCCGGTTTTCCCGATGGGCAAAGACCTCGGTTTTCTGCCCGGTGATATTGAGGAAAAGTTGACTCCCTGGATGCAGCCGATCTTCGACAATGTCGAATTGCTGATTTCCGGTCATGAGTCCGAAAAACGGCACAGCAAGGGGTACAAGGAGCTGATGGCGATGGGACTTCTCGATATCGAGCCGCTGACCTATATCCGCGTCCGTTCGATCCCGAATCAGTATCTGATCGTTGATGAAGCCCAGAACCTGACACCCCACGAAATCAAGACGATCGTCACCAGGGTCGGTGAAGGGACCAAGATCGTGTTGACCGGTGACCCGTACCAGATCGACAATCCGTATGTGGATTCCTCCAGCAACGGTCTGACCTACCTGGTCGAAAAATTCAAGGGTGAGCGGATTGCCGCGCATGTGACCCTGACCAAAGGCGAGCGTTCCGAATTGGCCGAATTGGCTGCAAACCTGTTGTAATATTTTTAAATCCACCACCGGGGCATGGGGATACAGAGAAAAACCTGTTTGTGTTAGAAGGAAATGAATCTGCGATTCATTTTAAACACTCCTTTCAGCATTGGTTTTTGTACTCTGATTTCTCCGTGCCTTTGTGTCTCCGTGGCAAGGTATTGTGAATAAATGATTTTACTCTCCATTGAAACATCCTGCGATGAAACGGCCGCCGCGGTAGTGCAGGATGGCCGTGAAATCCTTTCCTCCGTCATTTCTTCCCAGATTGCCATCCATGCGGCGTATGGCGGTGTTGTTCCGGAAATTGCCTCCCGAAAGCATCTGGAGTCAATCTCGCCGGTGGTCAGTCAGGCGCTCCGGGAAGCCGGTGTCGGCATGGAGGATCTTGAAGGGGTCGCGGTTACCCGTGGGCCCGGTCTGTCCGGGGCGCTTCTGGTCGGTTTTTCGGCAGCCAAGGCGATTGCCGTCGCCCGGAAAATACCCTTTGTCGGGGTGCACCACATTGAGGGGCACCTGTTCGCCCCCTTTCTGGAACAGCCGGTGGAGTTTCCTTTCCTGGCGCTGGTCGTATCCGGCGGTCACACCCATCTGTACCATGTCGAGGGTTTCGGCATATACACGACCCTCGGCAGGACAATTGATGATGCTGCCGGAGAGGCCTATGACAAATGCGCCAAGATCATGGGAATGCCGTATCCCGGCGGGGCACTGATCGACAAGATGGCCCGGAGCGGCAATCCTGATGCGATCCGTCTGCCGAGGCCGCTGCTTCGTGACGGTACGCTCAACTTCAGCTTCAGCGGTCTGAAAACGGCGGTGCTGCAGCATGTCATGAAGTATCCTGTATCCATTCCGGGTCAGGACGCCGACGACCTCTGCGCCTCTTTCCAGGAGGCTGTCTGTCATGTTCTTGCGGCGAAAACCGAGAGTGCCATCCGTCAGAGCGGCGCCGCCCGCCTGGTGGTCGCGGGGGGGGTCGCCTGCAACAGCGGCCTGCGCAGCCGCATGACGGCACTCTGTGAACGGCTGGGAGTTGAACTCTCCATCCCGCATCCGTCCCTGTGCGGCGACAATGCCGCCATGCTGGCGGTTCCCGGTGACTACTATCTTTCCCATGGCCTTGTTTCTTCCCTGTCGCTGGATGTCACCGCGACCTGGAACATGGACAGTATAAAGGAATCAATAAAATGAGTGCAACCCGCCGGCCTCTTAAATCACTGGGACAGAATTTTCTGGTTGATCGGAATATCATCGAAAGAATTATCCAGGCTGCCGATATCCGCCCTGATCAGCCAGTGCTGGAGATCGGGCCGGGGCGGGGAGCTCTGACCGGGTATCTTGCCGAGCGTGCCGGGCGACTCGTACTGATTGAATTCGACCACGCGCTGGCGGCCTGGCATCAGGATCAGCTCAAGGACAATCGGCGCGTTACGGTCATCGACGGCGATGTGCTGAAGGTTGATCTAGAATCACTGCTCTCGGAAACTCCTGAAAAATGGAATGTCGTAGCCAACCTTCCCTACAACATCTCGACCGAAGTGCTGTTCCGTCTGTACGGTGTCCATGACAGGCTGGCCCGCATGACCCTCATGCTGCAAAAGGAGGTCGGTGACCGACTGGCAGCGCCCCCCGATTGCTCCGCCTATGGTGTGACCACCGTGCTGCTCGGCTTGTGGTTTGACATCAGCCGGGCTTTTGTCGTGCACCCCGGCTCTTTTCATCCAAGCCCGAAAGTCGATTCGGTCGTACTGAATTTCATCCCCCGTTCAGAGGCGCGGGCTGACGTTGGTGATGAGGACGTTTTCAGGAGCGTCGTGAAAAGCGCGTTTTCGATGCGGCGCAAGACGCTGGTCAACTGCCTCAAATCGGCCGAATTCGCCAAACAGGTCGATTGCGGAGCGCTGCTGGAGGCGTGTGAGATTGACGGTCGCAGGAGGGGAGAGACGCTTTCCCTGGAAGAGTTTGCCGCACTGTCGCGGCGTGTGACGGAGATATTACCCACCCGAATATAAATTAATATACCCCAGTCGTTGTTTAGTTTGACAACACCTCCTTCCGTTGTTACAATCTCCAACATGGACGCACGTTTATTGCTCAATGAGCGACACACAATATCCGAAACAGCCTTTGTTGAATTGGTTGTGTGGCGCCTGTCTGCGCCGCTTCCGGGGAGCTGCCACAGCTTCAAATACCGGCTGACGCTTGTGGTGAGCGGTTCCTGTGTGCTGCGTTACGACAATGAATCAGGCAAGGGTGATCATAAACATGTCGGCCAGAATGAAGCTCCATACTCTTTCACTACACCGAAAGCCTTGCTGGATGATTTCTGGAAC
The DNA here is from genome assembly GCA_049696195.1 of Desulfuromonadaceae bacterium. Classification (GTDB taxonomy): domain Bacteria; phylum Desulfobacterota; class Desulfuromonadia; order Geobacterales; family Pseudopelobacteraceae; genus JACRCG01. The sequence continues at coordinate 17,927 of JBAVTM010000387.1, forward strand.
GACGTAGATAGATGGAGGTAGTGATATGCGTACCGTGACATTGGATGTTTCTTCGCGGGAAACTACGAACAAAAGGTTTTTACGGGCATTTGAGGGTGAATCACAGGGAGACATTATCAGCTTTGAATCGCCCGCACTGTTGTTCAAGGTACTCTCCGGCAAGCGTTGGGAAGTACTGAATCTCATGACCGGTTCAGGACCGATGACCATTCGCGAGCTGGCCCGCCGTCTGGGCAGGGATGTTAAGGCGGTACATGGCGATGTGCATGCCCTGTTGAATGCCGGGATCCTGCAAAAAACAGAGAGTGGTCAGATCGTGTTCCCGTTTGAAGCACTTCACGTAGATTTCATGCTGAAAGAAGCAGCCTGAATTTCGGGATAAATAATGAACGATGTAATGACATACGGCACTGCTCTGCTCCTCCTGGCCTGTCTGGGGCTGTTGTTCACCATGATGATGAGAGGGAGGCGCGGGTCGGCTGAAAATGGTGACCTGCAGCATAAAATTGAGGGGATTGAAAAGCTGCTCGAACGTCATGAGCGGATTTTGCGGGAGGAGCTTGCGCGAAGTCGCGAGGAGGCCCATTCAGCTTCGCGGCGCACGCGGGAGGAGATGACCGTCGGCATAACCGTGCTGGGTGATTCGCTGTCGAAGCGGATGAGTGACATTGCCGGCCTGCAGAAAAACCAGCTGGAACTGTTTGCCGCCCAGTTGAAGGAACTTACGTCAAGCAACGAAGGGCGGCTTGATAAATTGCGGGAAGGGGTCGATGCCCGTTTGCGGCTGATTCAGGAAGATAATGCCAGAAAACTGGAGCAGATGCGGGCCACCGTCGATGAAAAACTGCATGATACCCTCGAAAAGCGTCTCGGTGAATCATTCAAGCTGGTCAGTGAGCGTCTCGAACTCGTGCAGCGCGGTCTGGGTGAAATGCAGTCCCTTGCGAGCGGCGTCGGCGACCTGAAAAAGGTGCTGACAAACGTCAAGACGCGCGGCACGTTCGGGGAGATCCAGTTGGGGAGCCTGTTGGAACAGATCCTGGCCCCCGGGCAGTATGAGTCAAACGTAGAAACCAGGCAGGGAAGCGGCCAGCGGGTTGAATTCGCCCTGAAACTGCCGGGGCGCGATGGTACGACGGAGGGAATGGTCTGGCTCCCTCTGGATGCAAAGTTTCCGCAGGAGGATTACCTGCGGCTGGTGGAGGCTTTAGAAGCCGCCGATGCGTCCGCTGCGGCCGAATCCCGGAAACAGCTTGACCGCTCGGTACGGGAGATGGCGAAAATGATCCGCGACAAGTATCTTGACCCCCCCCATACAACAGATTTCGGGGTCATGTTTCTGCCGACCGAGGGGTTGTATGCCGAGGTGCTCTGCCTGCCGGGGCTTTTTGAAGCTCTGCAGCGCGATTTCAAGGTGATGGTGGCTGGCCCGACAACGCTGGCGGCGCTGCTGAACAGTCTGCAGATGGGGTTCAGGACGCTTGCCATTGAAAAACGTTCTGCCGAGGTATGGAATTTGCTGGGGGCGGTGCGTACGGAATTTTCGAAATTCGGCACAATTCTGGAAAAAACCCGTAAAAAACTGGTGGAGGCGGGAAACCATATTGATCTGGCCGCTACCAGGACCAGGGTCATCGAACGCAAACTGCGCGATGTTCAGGACATCCCGCACCAGGGATCAGAGGTTCTCCCGGACGATGTTTTCGAGTGTGAAGAGATTCCCGAAATTTCAGATGAGAACCAGGCAGAGGGGACGGTGCCATGATACTGGAAATTAACCCCGAATATCCGCAGCCGCGTCAGATTTTACGGGTTGTCGACAGCCTCAAGGATGGCGGGGTAATCGCGTATCCGACCGATACGACCTACGGCATCGGCTGTTCGATCTTCTGTAAAAAGAGTATCGAACGAATCTATCAGATGAAGCAGCGCGATCGTCGCAAGCCGTTCTCGGTCATCTGTTCTTCACTGTCGGAAATATCCCGGTATGCCCGGGTCAGCAATGCGGCGTTCAAGATCATAAAACGTTATCTTCCGGGGCCATACACGTTTGTTTTTGAAGCGACCCGTGAAGTTCCTGATCTGCTTCTGACCCGGCAGAAAACGGTCGGGATCCGCATGCCGGATAACAGGATATGATGCGATCTCGTCGCTGCACTGGGTAATCCGATTATAACCACCAGCGCCAATCTTTCCGGCGAAGAACCGGAAGGAGATCCCCGCACCATTGCTGATACATTCGGCAGTCAGCTTGCTTTTGTCATTGACGGCGGTATTCTGACAACTGACGTCAGCTCTGTCGTGAGCCTGATAGGGGCGACCCCTGAGGTGCTGCGGGTCGGGCTCGGCGATGTCTCATGGTGCGGCAATCAGTGAATTCGAAGTTGTTTTCTGTGCTTTAAACGCGGAGAACCGCTTCGCAAATGCACGTATCTAGTTTATCAGGGCGAAAAGGATGGTAGGAAGTGCGTAAACGAACGGTCAGAAATGGTATGCGTTTGGTC
>JBAVTM010000388.1:0-4417 GCA_049696195.1 Desulfuromonadaceae bacterium
TCATTACGCTGATCGGTGACTGCCTGAAGGGGCTGCTGCCGGTGCTCTTCGTTAAACTGAGCACACTCCCGCCCGATTTCGCCGCCTGGGTCGGTCTGGCCGCTTTTTGCGGTCACGTCTTTTCAGTTTTTCTCAAATTCAGGGGGGGCAAGGGGGTCGCTACCGCGTTGGGGGTCTTTCTGGCACTGGCCCCTCTGGCGGTGGCAATTGCGATGGCGCTGTTTGCCGTACTGATGTTTCTCTGGCGCTATGTTTCACTCGGATCGATCGCTGCGGCGGCAGCCATGCCGCTGGCGGTGTTTTTTCTGGGTGGGAGCAGGACAGTCACCATTGTGACACTTGCAATCTCCCTGATAGTCATTGTACGGCACCATGAGAATATAGGCCGGCTGTTATCCGGCACTGAGAGCAGATTCAAGGCATAATAAACATCCAGAGCATCACAACCGGAGCTAATGCCCCGGCACGGCTCCCCGCATTACCCCTGGCGGCCTGATAAACGCCAGGAATCGTTCCTGCAGCAACTCTGCCTCCGCGATGTTCCCCGCGAGGCGCAATACTTCAATAACGCATTCGGCCGTACAGAGACCGGACTCCTTCTGGTTTTTCCTGAGGTTGTACACCGATTTCTCACCTGTCTCCAGGCAGATGCGGCGAATCGTCTGAAGGTAGGGACTTCGCTGGTGAATCTTGCGGGCCTCATGCCAGGTGCCGTCGATGATGACGAACTGGGTGATGCCGCTCAGATCGCCTGCATTTTCGTCTACAGCACCGGGGTAGACCAGCGCCACCCCCCCTGCCTCAATTTCCTCAACCAGCCGGGCGGGCGGATTCATCCTGTCCCAGCGGATCTGCTCGGCAGCACTCCCCAGAACGTCAACAACCAGGCGACCGGTATTGGACCGTTTTTCGAACTCTTTGAAATGGGTCAATAATGTGATTTTCATGCAAAGAACCATCCTGCCCGTACGACGGGTAAAATCAATAAAGCGCGACTGCCGAATGGCGATTTCAACCGCCACCGGCTGCCGTCAGCAGACCGAAACAATGGTAAACGACAGCGCCGCGGCACCGTCACCAGCCTTCACCTCATCGCCGGTTCGCAAACCCAGCAGAGACCGCCCCAGCGGAGAGCCGGGGGTAATGACCACGATCTCCCCATCATCAGCGCCGATTTTCATACCGCCCGCCTGTGGGCCGAGAAAAAGCCGCCGCACATCACCCTCCCCCCCTTCCAGGGTAACCAGAGCCGTCAGCCTGATCGGCGTTTCGTCGTCAAAAGCATGCAGCGTCAGGGTGCGGTAGCATTCCAGGGCGACCCTGATCTCCTGGGCCCGGTTGGCCTGCCCCTGGGCGATGTAGGAGGCCTCCAGCGCGGTGGTGTCATACTTGTTATCAGGGAGGCATTCCGCATGGGTGGCGGCCGCATGGGCAGCTCTTGATGCGGTGGAAAGCACCGTCAGGTCAGCAGACAGCGTCCGTATTATTTCCTTGATTATTAGCTCTTTTGACATGTGGGTAAAAGACTCTTTTGAAGGGATGGAATCACGCCGTGGCAAAACCGGAACGGGCCAGGGAATCTAGCAGAACCGGAAGGAATCGTCAATCGCCCTCTGGAGATGGCGTCGATATGGCAACAGATCACTACCAAAGAAAAACTGCCGCAAAAAAAAGAATCTTGAGTCATGTCCTGTGATAGGGTAACGAGACATTTATGAGCACACATCCGATGGAAAGATCGAGAAAAATCACAGGGTACGATGATCGGCTTGTTTTTCTCCTGTTAGTACGTTAAAAATTATTCTTTACGTTTTTTGGGCAGAAAACAATATTGTTAATGCCCGGCTTGAATGCCACCGCATGGCTGAGTCGTGCAATTAGTTGCCATACCTGCATAAAGAAAGAAGACCCCCCATGAAACAAAACTCCGCCATTCTGGCCTGTTGTGCCGTTTTGATCTTCAATGCCGCCTGCACGGCCAAAAAAGAGACGCCCAAAGCGAAAGCGCCGGTTCCGGTGAAGATCGCTCAGGCACTGCAAAAAAATGTTCCGATACAGGTCAAGGCCATCGGCAACATCGAGGCATACACCAGCGTTGCAATAAAATCGCAGGTAAGCGGGCAGATAGCTCGGCTCCATTTTTCGGAAGGAAGCGATGTGGAGAAAGGTGCCCTTTTGATCAGTATCGACCCGGAGCCGTTCCAGGCGACGTTAAACCAATTTGAGGCCGCACTGGCAAAGGATCAAGCCCAGGCTAAATTTGCCCGTGAACAGGCGGAGCGCTACGCGGGGCTGCTCAAGGAGGGAATCGTTACACGCGATCAATATGATCTGTTGCGATCGAATGCCGAATCCCTGGCCGCAACCTTGGCTGCTGACCGCGCCGCCATAAGAAACGCGAAAATCCAGCTCGGCTATTGTTCCATCCGGTCGCCGATTTCCGGCCGAACCGGGACAATTGCCATGCATCCGGGCAACCTGGTGAAGGCGAACGATCTGCCGATTGTGACGGTAAATCAAATTACTCCGATCTACGCCACCTTCTCCATTCCGGAAAAGCTGCTGGCTGAGGTAAAACGGGCCATGGCCGGCAAAGAATTAAAGATTGAGGCGGTTGTCCCGAATGAACCAGCGAGTACAGAGGCCGGGACGATCAGCTTTCTGGATAGTGCCGTAAATCCGGCAACCGGCACAATCAAGCTCAAAGGTATGTTTGCCAACAAGTCGCACAAACTTTGGCCTGGTCAGTTTACCGATGTGGTCATGACGCTGGGCACCCGGATAAATGCCGTAGTTGTCCCGACCAATGCCATCCAGACCAGCCAGCAGGGGCAGTTCATTTATGTGGTGAAACCGGACAATTCCGTGGAGATGCGCCAGGTTACTGCCACCATGGCGACCGGTGAGCATACGGTTGTCGAGAAGGGTCTGGCGGCGGGTGAAACCGTGGTGGTGGACGGCCAGTTGCGTTTGTCACCGGGCGCGGTAGTGGAGTCGAAAGAGAAGCACCCTGCGCCGAAACTGCCTGCCGGGGGTAAGAACTAATGAACATCGCGGATATCTTCATCCGCCGGCCGATCATGACCTCGCTGATCATGATCGCCATCTTCATCTTCGGGGTGGTCTCTTATCGCCTGCTGCCGGTGAACGACCTCCCCAATGTGGATTTTCCGACTATCCAGGTCAATGCCGATCTGCCGGGCGCCAATCCGGATACCATGGCGGCTGCGGTGGCTACCCCGCTGGAGAACCAGCTTTCAACCATTCCCGGTGTCGATTCCATGACCTCCACCAATGGTGTCGGCACGACCCGGATTACCCTGCAGTTCACCCTTGATCGTGATATCGATGCCGCTGCCCAGGATGTACAGGCGGCTATATCCCTTGCAACCCGTTCCTTGCCGAAGGATATGAAGACCCCCCCCTCCTTTCGCAAGGTAAATCCGGCCGATCAACCGGTTTTGTATTTGGCGCTCAGTTCCCCCACCCTGCCTCTTTCAGCTGTTGATGAGTTTGCCCAGACCCTGCTTGCCCGCCGCATTTCCACGGTCAGCGGCGTAGCGCAGGTAAATGTGTACGGTTCACAGAAATATGCCGTGCGCGCCCAGCTTGACCCGAAGGCACTCGCTTCCCGACAGATAGGGATAGACGAGGTGGCAACCGCCATTGACGAGGCGAACGTCAATCTGCCGACGGGGACGCTGGACGGAGCAAAACAGGCATTTACCATCGAAGCCAACGGACAGCTGTTCAAAGCGGCCGGTTATCGTCAGGCCATAGTGGCATATCGGGACGGCTCACCGGTCCGGCTGGAGGAACTGGGAAAAGTCATCGATACCGTTGAGGACACCAAACGAGCCGCCTGGTATAATGGCACGAGAGGCATTGTGCTGGCGGTCCAGCGTCAGCCGGGAACCAACACCATCGAGGTGGTGGACAACGTCAAGAAGCTGCTCCCCGGTTTCCGGAGCAAGATGCCCGGCGCTGTCGAGCTTAATGTGCTTTTTGACCGTTCAATCCTGATCCGCGAATCGATGCATGACGTCAAGTTCACCCTGATCTTGACGATCTGGTTGGTAATCATGGTCATCTTCCTCTTTCTGCGCAACCTCTCCGCCACGATCATCCCCTCGCTGGCGGTTCCGATGTCGATTGTCGGTACCTTCACCGTCATGCATCTGCTCGGCTTTTCCCTCAACAATATCTCCATGATGGCCCTGACGCTGGCGGTCGGTTTTGTGGTGGATGACGCCATTGTCATGCTGGAGAATATTGTCCGGCATATGGAAAAAGGGGAAAGTGCCATGGAGGCGGCCTTCAAGGGCTCCAAGGAGATCGGCTTCACGATTGTTTCCATGACGATATCGCTGGTGGCGGTCTTTATCCCGGTCCTTTTCATGGGCGGCATCCTCGGGCG
>JBAVTM010000389.1:0-1560 GCA_049696195.1 Desulfuromonadaceae bacterium
GGGTCAAGCTGAAAGGGAGCGTACGGCTCAATCCGGGCGTCACACCACCCCTGGCCGGCTTTCCACTCTATCAGCAGCATCCGGTCGGTGAAATATTTGCCAAATCCGAGCTGGGACTGGTCGGAAATCTTGGCCTTCATCTTCTCGGCCGGTAACGGAACAATTTTAATATCCATGATTCACCTCGTTAATCTGTATGAATGGAATCGGAAATTATCATATATGGTCGATTGCGGCAAGATGAAAAAGGCTTGTGTGGCGGGTTAGGGTAGGTGTTTGCGGCAATGGTAAAGTTTGGAGTTTTTATGTAATCCCACGTTTTAAGCTTCTGAGATCAACGATGTCGAGGCGCAGCGGCGGACGCGACTTTATCGCGACCGACCGTCTGCCCCGGCTACCCGATCCGCTATTACTCATAGTGCGTCCACATCCGGATAACTTTAACGGTCTTGATATCTTCCAAAACCTGATAAACCAGCCGGTGCTGAATATTGATCCGTCGGGAATATGCTCCTGACAGATCGCCTACAAGCTTTTCGTATGGTGGGGGAGTTTTAAAGGGATTTTCTTTAAGAATTTCCAGAAGTCGTTCGGCTTGTGGTTTCAGCCCGCAGTGCGCAATCTTTTTGGCATCTTTTTGTGCCTGTTTGGTAAAAACAAGTTGCCATCCTACCATTCAAGCTCCTTGCTGCACTCTTCTAGCGGGCTTTTAAGGCCTTTCGTAATGGAATCTCGCATGCCAGGTATTGATGTAAGATACAAGGTTTCCTGAATCGCACGCCAATCTTCTTCTGAGATGAGAACTGCCGAGTGCCGTTTGCCAACAATCTGAATCGGGTCATGTGATAAGGCAACATCATCTACAAGGTTATAAAGGGATTTTCTTGCTTCTGTTGCTGTAAGTGTTGTCATTTTGTTTTACCTCCATTCCGTACGTTAAATCGTACGCTGGCAATTGCTTCAAGTCAAATCATTTCTCAGCGAACGTCGTGGGGGCGCTGCGGCAGAGCGAAGCAAAGCCCGTCTGCCGCCACACCCTCAATTGTCTTTCTTTACAGCTTGAACCGCTTTATTTCACGGCAAAGCCTTTATAGTCAGTGAAATCCTTGTGATGCCCCTCTGTCAATTCACGCTCATAATCCGTAACGGCTTCCTTGTACTCATCATTTGTCAAATTGTCCGCCATATCCTTAATGTCCATCTCATACAATGTGCATCCATCCGATCCTATTTCTGACAATAGCTGTTCTTGCGACATCGGGGTCATGCTAATCCGTGCGACGACCCAGCCTATCCGTGGCGATTGTTGCACATAGTAGATATGATCAGGCTTAAAGTTGATCTTCGCCTCTTCAAGACTTTCACTCCTCGCAATAAGGTATTTCATGCCGGGTTCAATGTCATTTTTAACAATGCAGCTTTTGCCCCTTGTAACACCGATTATATTTTGTTCGATATATGTGTGGAAATTTATCGCACCTCCGAATGAAGTGGTTCAAGCTGTAAAGAAAGACAATTGAGGGCACTACTGTGGGAATGACTGTGAGCACATAACCAGGT
>JBAVTM010000390.1:0-2353 GCA_049696195.1 Desulfuromonadaceae bacterium
TGCGACACTCGATCACGAATTGCAGGAGGGTGACACACTGTCATTGTTTCCGCTGGTTGGGGGAGGTTGACATGGCAGGCATCCTCGCATTTCTCCATGAACAGCTTACGGATGGTCTTCTCCCGTGGGCGGCCCAAGATGCGGCAGCTGAACGGTTCGGTTGCAGCCATGCGGCGATAGAAAAAGTGGCCCTCGAAAACGGCATATTGCCGGCGCGCTATCAGCGCAACCGTAACATGATATCAGTCGATGAGCAGTTGCTGCTCTTCCGGAGCAGGATCGCCGTGATCGGCTGCGGCGGACTTGGCGGCTACATCATCGAGGAGCTTGCCCGTCTCGGTGTCGGCCGGATCGTTGCCATTGATCCTGACATATTTGAAGAGCACAACCTGAACCGGCAGTTGCTTGCCGCCCCACGCACCCTGGGGCAGGCCAAGGTAGAAGCGGCGCTGGCAAGGGTTAATGAAATCAATCCGGCTGTGGCCGTCACGCCGATCAGGGATGCATTCTGTACCGCCAATGGCCGCGAGTTTTTAAACGGGGTGACGGTGGCGGTCGATGCGCTGGACAGCATATCATACCGTCTGGAACTGGCGGAGGTCTGCACACACATGCAGATTCCGATGGTGCACGGCGCGATCGGCGGCTGGTACGGGCATGTGGCAACCCAGCTGCCCGGTGACACCACTGTGCAGGACATCTATCGTAATTGGGTGGAAGGGAAAGGGATTGAGAAAGAGTTGGGCAACCCGGCCTTCACCCCGGCGGTAGTGGCGAGCCTGCAGGTGGCTGAGGTCTGCAAGATTCTGCTGAGCAGGGGAGAACTGCTCCGGCACCGGAAGCTGAGCATCGACCTGCTGGATATGGAGTTCCATGAAATCCGGTACGATGGTCCGGCGAAGGTGGTATACCCTCCCCTCCAGCGAACACGTTCCTGAGAGAGTAAGGGCCTTTCCACGCGGAGAGGCCCTTTTTGTTATGCAATTAAAGTGTCTTTCTGAAACGCGGAGTCTACGAGAAAAACGAATAGCTAAAGCTTTGCTCGACTCAAAGTGGCTGAGGGTTGCACAGGTTATCGGGACTGTTTGCCTTGGCACCGCAATTTCCACAGACAACAGTCGGCTTGTCGCTGAGACTTTTGATGCACTCTTCGTTATTCTCTGCCTTGAGTGCACACATATGCATTTTGTGTTGTTCGATATTACAAGCCATGACGTCCTCCGCTTTGTTTGGTTAAAACAAATTTAGATCCATTTTAAAATTATAACCGAATATCCGGCACATGCAATTCGGCGAATACTTACACCCACAACCAAGATTGCCGCTGAAGATTAAAGGCGGCTGTGACGGCCACGCCGCATGTTGTCACAGAAGTTTTAGGTGGTATAATCCAATATTATCCACGACATTCGTGTTTCGAACCAACCGGGTCTGCGCTGCGGTTGATGGCGGCGTGGTCAAGTCCTGTTTTTATCAAGGGCGTGAAGGATGATTTCATGGAGGGGATATGGTGGATTGGGACGAGCGTTACAGGGAACCGGGCTATGCCTACGGCACCATGCCCAACGACTTTATAGTAGCCGTTTCAGACAGGATCCCGCGGGGCAGAATCCTGTCGCTTGCCGAAGGGGAAGGAAGAAACGCCGTCTACCTGGCGACTCTCGGCTGTACGGTGACGGCAGTTGACGGCTCGGCAACTGGGCTGCGCAAGGCCGAGGCACTGGCGGCCGAACGGAGTGTGGCGATTACCACGGTGGTGGCCGATCTGGGCAAATACATGATCGAGCCGGAGCAATGGGACGGGATCGTGTCCTGCTATTGCCACGTTCCGTCCTCCATCCGCGCACCGCTTCACCGGGCCGCGGTCAGGGGGCTGAAGCCCGGCGGCGTCTTCGTGCTGGAGGCCTTCAGCAAGGAACAACTTGCGTACAACAGCGGCGGACCGCAGGACCTCGACCTGTTGATGTCCCTGGAAGATCTGAAGTATGAACTTGCCGGTCTTGAATTTATTCGCGCGGCGACACTGGAGCGGGATGTGCGCGAGGGGACAAGGCATACCGGGCTGGCATCGGTGGTTCAGGTTTTGGCCGTCAAGCCCGGGTGCCAAACTGAGACCCGCCGAGTTAGATGATGCTGTGATGCTCCACGACCGACCGGTGACTGCGCATGGCCGCAAGATAGCGGGCATCCTCGGCATAGGTCGTCGGATAGATCGGCGGCACCGGGCAATGGTTCAAATCCTTGTCAACATGGACAAAGGTGAACAGGCACGAATTGGACAAAGCCCTGACAGTGCGGTCGTGGCTGATGCGCTCGATGCTCGCTTCGACACAGACGAAGCCTTCACTGGTGA
>JBAVTM010000391.1:0-3917 GCA_049696195.1 Desulfuromonadaceae bacterium
AGCAGCAGGGTCCGCCGCTGAAAACCAGCGCCTTCTTGAACCCGCTTAAGAAGGCCTCCCGTTCCAACCCCAGCAGCTTTTCCTGAAAATCCCGCAGCGGCGGCTGCCCGGCAACCAGCAGCGCCCGTGAATAGCACCCCAGCAACTCCTCGAAGCCGGCCTGATCCATCGCGTGGGGGGGGCAGCTCCACCGTTTGCCGTACCGGGAGCAGCCGTAGGCGCATTTGGCCCGGACCCACGCCTCGCTCCTGATCCGGGCCGGGTCGAGCTCCACAACGGCAAAGAACCCGTGGGAGAGGGCGTGGCTCTTCAGAGTGAACAATGACGAAGCTGGTTGGGTGAGAGACGTGCGGCTGGCGACCAGGGCAAGTGAGCTGGAAGGGAGTTCGAGGATCGAGTGGCGGGGAAAGCCGGCGCCTCCCAGCAAAGCGGCGGTTTCGGCGGTGCTGTAGCTGCGGCCGTTATAGGTATTAACCAGCATGTGCAGGTCGTACAGCGCGCCGAAGCTGTTGGCGTCCCGGTAGAAGTCGTGGACGACCAGCAGCCCCTCATCGGTCAGCATCTCCCCGGCCTGCTGCAGCAGGGCGCGGTTTTCGTCGGGGCTGTAGCAGTGAAGCAGGTTGGAGAACAGCAGCAGATCTGTTCTGGCGCAATATTTGGTGACCAGACCGTCCAGCTCCTGCCGCTCCAGGATGTTGCAGGGGTGAAAGCTCAGGTTTTGAGGAATCTGGCCGGTTGCGGCCTGGCAGACGTCCGGCAGGTCGCAGGCGATCCCCCGCCACAACGGATGCCGAGCCAGGAATTCGCGCAGATAGGTCCCCTCCCCCGCCCCGATGTCGATGATCGTGCCCCGTTCCGGCAGATCCGTCAGCGCATCCCACAGCTCCCGGGAACGTACCTGTGCCGCCTCGGCCATCGCCTTTTGAAAGAGCTGCAGCCGCTCCCGGTAGTCATCGTCCGACTGTTCGCGGATCAGCGTCCCCTGCCCTTCCCGCAGCACCTCCCCCAGCCTCCCCCAGTTCTCCATCAGCGTCGGCTCGAACTCGATAACATGGCGCTGGCTCGTGGGGCTCGTCCGGCTGAGGTATGTTCTGCTGAAACGGGAGAGGAAAAGCCTGCCGTCATACTCCTCCAGCAGTCCCACATTCACCAGCAGGTCGATGAAGCGCCGACCCTCCTCAGGCCGCAGACCTGCCGCAGCCAGCAGTTCATCTACGGCCAGATCCCTCTCCTCGAGCAGGTCGATGACCCCCGAACGGAGCGCCTCGGCGGTGACGCGGAACATGCGGTAGCCGCCGGTCAGATCACAGAAGGTGCCATAACTGTTGTCGGAGGGGAGAATTTTCATACGTATTATGATCTTTCGAAGATGAATGGAAGTCCCCCTCCCATCAAGGGAGGGGAAGTATTGTCAGATCTTGTCGCCCTTCAGGTCGCACGCGAACAACTTCCCCGCCCCGCGCGAGGCGCAGAAATCGCCGCACATCGTGCAGGTGTTCTCGTCCTCCGGAGTGCGGCTGGCGCGGATCGCACGGGCGTCTTCCGGGTAGAGCGCCAGTTCGAACTGTCGATCCCACTTCAGGTCGCGGCGGGCCTTCGACATTTCCTTGTCACGCTCGCGCCCCTTTTCCGGATATTTGTTCATGTCGCCGATGTAGGCGGCAATCTTGGCGGTCTTGACTCCGGTGCGCACATCCTCCTCGTTCGGGAGCGCCAGGTGCTCGGCCGGAGTGATGTAGCAGATCAGGTCGGCGCCGAAGCGGCTCGACTGGGCCGCGCCGATTGCGGCGGTGATATGGTCGAAACCGGGGGCGACGTCGGTGGCGATCGGCCCCAGCATGTAGTACGGCGCGCCGCCGCTCATCCGCTTCTGCAGCTGGATATTTCCCTCGATCTCGTCCAGCGGCACATGTCCCGGGCCCTCCACGAGCATCTGGCACCCCATGTCGCGGCCGATCTCGGCCAGCTCGCAGTTGAAGATCAGCTCCTGGATCTGGGCCCGGTCCGAGCTGTCGTGGATCGCCCCGGCCCGCAGGCCGTTGCCGAGGGAGAGGACGGTATCATATTTCTTCAGGATCGAGACGACCCGGTCGAACTTCTCGTAGAGCGGATTCTCGCGATTATTGGCGATCATCCAGGCCACCATCGACACGCCCCCCTTGGAGACCAGCCCGCCGTAGCGGTATCCCTGTTTGCGCAGCCGCTCGATCGTGCAGAGGTTGATGCCGCAGTGGACGGCCATGAAGGCCATGCCGTCGGCGCACTGCTGTTCGATAATGTCGAAGAGCATCTCCTCGTCCAGCTTGTTCGGATCGCCGTATTTGCGGGCCGCCTCGCAGAAGGCCTGGTAGAGCGGCACATTGCCGACCGGCAGATCAACGGCGGCGATGACTTCGCGCCGCACACGGTCGAGATCCCCCCCCACGGAGAGTTCCATCAAGGTGTCGGCCCCGGCTTCCTGTGCCGCCAGCGCCTTCCTGATCTCGGCGTCGTAGTCGATGATGTCCGAGGAGGTGCCGATGGAGGCGTTGACCTTGGTGGAAAGCCCCTTGCCGATCCCGGCGACCCGGGATGGCTTGCGAACGTGATTCCAGGGGATGACGATCTTCCCTTCGGCGGTCATCCGGCGGATATACTCCGCCTCAAGCTGCTCGTTGACCGCTACGGTCTGCATCTGGGGGGTGATGATGCCCTGGCGGGCGAATTCAATCTGGGTTGACATCGGTTCAGTTCCTTTTCAGTTTATTGTGACATTCAACTGCCTGTCAGGGGAGAGTGCAGAAGGGCGATTGTACAACCCCACGACTCTATCAGTGCGTCACTCCGGCCTGTTCGAAGGTGGCCATTTCCTTCATGATCTTTACCCCTGCCTCAACCAGCCCCATCGCGAGGGCTGCCCCGGTCCCTTCACCCAGGCGGAAGTCCAGGTCCAGGATCGGGCGGACGCCGATCCGCTCCAGCATGAAGCTGTGGCCAACTTCAACAGACTCATGTGCGGCGAAGATGTAGTCACGCACGCTGGGGTGCAGCTCGGAGGCTATCAGCGCCCCGGCGGTCGAGATAAAACCGTCGATCACGACCGGGACCCTGTTGGCTGCGCATCCGAGCACCAGGCCGGCAATGGCGGCGATCTCCAGACCGCCCACCTTGGCCAGCACGTCGAGCGGATCGCGGGGATCAGGCTTGTTGAGGGCCAGACCCTGCTCGATGACTCGAATCTTGTTTTCCAGGGCGGCGTCGTTGATGCCGGTGCCGCGGTGGGTCAGTTCCCTGACGGGGATACCCGATATCGTGGCGATCATGGCCGAGGAGGGGGAGGTGTTGCCGATCCCCATCTCGCCGGTGCCGACCAGGCCGACACCTTCGACCTTGCATTGGTCGGCCAGGTCAATGCCGACCTGCATGGCGGCCAACATCTCGTCGCGGGTCATGGCCGGACCCTTGGCGAAGTTGCGCGTACCGCGGGCCACCTTGCGGTGCAGCATGCCGGGAGTAGCGCCGAAATCGTAATCGACCCCGACATCCACGACCCGCACCTCGGCGCCGCTGTGACGGGCGAGGACGTTGACCCCGGCGCCGCCGGCGAGAAAGTTAAACACCATCTGGGAGGTAACCTCCTTCGGATAGAGGGACACCCCCTCTTCGACGATGCCGTGATCACCGGCAAAGGTGAAGATCACTTTCTTCGAGAGATCCGGCTCCTCCGTCCCGCTGATGGCCGCCATGCGGCGGGCAAACTCCTCCAGCCTCCCTAATGAGCCGGGCGGTTTGGTCTTGTTGTCCAGTCTCGACTGCGCCTGCTGCAGCAGTTCCGGGCTGACCGGTTTGATCCGGTCGAGTGTGGTTTTGATGATATCCATGCTGAATCTCCTTATTTCAACCGCAGTGGAATCCCGCTGATGACGACATGTACTTCA
>JBAVTM010000392.1:0-1536 GCA_049696195.1 Desulfuromonadaceae bacterium
GACATTGTTCAGCACCGCCTGGGTCGGATTGTATTCCATCATCGGCACATGCTTGTAGGCCGCGGCATGAAACACCACCTCGGGGGCAAATTCCTCGAATGCCAGCATGATCTTGTCACGGTCACGCACGTCGGCCACCAAGGCCAAAATGCGCACCCCGGGAAAGCGGGCGATCAACTCCTTCTCTATCTCGTAGAGCGGAGTTTCGGCCTGCTCCAGCAGGATCAGTTTCTCCGGGCCGAACTGGGCCACCTGGCGGCAGATCTCGCTGCCGATGCTCCCCCCCGCGCCGCTGACCAGCACGCGCTTTCCGGACAGATAGCCGCCGATCAACTCGCGATCAAGCACCACCGGCTCCCGCCCCAGCAGGTCTTCGATCTCGACGTTCTTGATCTGCGATACCGTCAGGGTGCCGTCGATCAGCTCGCCGATGCTGGGGAGCGTCTTGAAGGTCACGTTGGCATTCTTGCAGGAATCCATGATGCCCCTGAGGGTCTTCCCGTCAGCCGAAGGCATGGCGATGATGACGTCCTCGATCTCGTTGGCGATGATCAGCGCCTTAAGCTGTTTTGCCCCCCCCAGCACCGGAATGCCATGGAGCTTCATCCCCTTCTTCTCCGGATCATCATCCACAAAGCCGCACACACTGTAGGCGGCATGCGGCTGGCGCCGGATCTCCTTCAAGAGCAGACTCCCCGCCTCACCGGCGCCGACAATCAGCGTCCGCGGCCCGTCGCAGCTCCTGCTGACGACGTACGTTTCCCGCCAGATGCGCCACAACAGCCGGCTGGCCGCCAGCAGCGCAAAGAGCAGAACCCAGTCGAGGACAAAGATGGAACGGGGGATCGGGGTAAACTGGCGCAGGAAAAAAACGGCGGAAACCGCCAGAATGGAGGAGAGGGTCACCCCCTTGAGGATTTCAACCGCATCCTGCACCGATGCATAGCGCCACAGGCTGTTGTAAAACCCGGTCACCACAAACACCAGCGGCTTGACGATCATCACGACCAGCAGGCATTCCCAGAAGAGGTCCAGCTGCTGCGGCGGAATGGTAAAATCGAACCGGAGCAGGAATGACAGGCAGAGCGCAAGGGCGATGAGAAATGTATCAGAGAGAAAGACGATCAGGCGGCGTTTGGTGAGCATACGGTACTCTCCCGGTATCGGTGTTTCTCATAAATTTTTAGAGGTGGGGATTTTACCGCTGTATTATTACTGATGCAAACGAAAAGCACATAGGAGTGGTGAACCGTGCTTAATTTTGAATGATGAATGCTGGATTTTGGATTATTAAAGAGTTACAAATCCAATATTCAAAATGTATCATTGCTTCCGAATTCAAAATTTAAAATCGCCTTTATAAGTCAGGCACATGGCCGGCACTGCGGTTATTCCTTCTGCCAATGGCCAGGGTTCGCCTGCGCCGTGGCAAATGTGGATTTGGCAGCATCAGCTTCAATGATTAGTATTATGCCACCTTGGATCTCCGCGTAAGTCAAAAACGTGTAAACTATTTCGCGCAGAGCCGCAGAGGAT
>JBAVTM010000393.1:0-5336 GCA_049696195.1 Desulfuromonadaceae bacterium
GAGGAGAAACTGCGGCTGATCCGCGAGTACCAGGATGCCGGCTACATGGTGGCCATGACCGGCGACGGCACAAACGACGCCCCGGCTCTGGCCCAGGCCGATGTGGCCGTGGCTATGAACACCGGCACCCAGCCTGCTCGTGAGGCGGCCAACATCATCGACCTGGACAGCAATCCGACCAAGCTGCTGGACATCGTCGAGGTCGGCAAGCAGATCCTGATGACCCGCGGCAACCTGACCACCTTCAGTATCTCGAACGACATCGCCAAGTACTTCGCCATCATTCCGGCGGCGCTGCTCTCGATCTATCCCCAGTTGGGGGTGCTCAACGTGATGCGACTGGGTAGTCCCTACAGCGCCATCCTGTCGTCCGTTATCTTCAACGCCATCATCATCCCGATGCTGGTGCCGCTGGCCCTGAAGGGGACCAAGTTCCGTCCCATGCCGGCCGAAAAGCTTTTAATCCACAACCTGCTGATCTACGGGGTGGGAGGGATTATCGCGCCGTTCGCGGGGATCAAGATCATTGATATAGTTATCGGGATGGTGGTGTAAAAAACTACCACCCCCGCCCTGTCGGGCACCCCCTCCTAATTTAGGAGTGGGACGGGGGGTGGTTACAAGGAGACAAAACCATGAAAGAGATAAAACCGGCAATCCTGCTGTTCATTATTTTTACCATCATCTGCGGCGGCATCTACCCGGCCCTGGTCACCGGCGTGGCCTATACCCTCTTCCCGAGCCAGGCCAAGGGGAGCTTTATAGCAGACAAGAGCGGCAGGGTGCTCGGTTCGGCTCTGATCGGCCAGCCCTTCTCCGACCCGAAATACTTCTGGCCGCGCCCTTCCGCGACGTCAGACTTCGGCTTCAACGCCATGGCCTCGGGCGGCTCCAACTCAGGCCCCACCAACCCCGCTTACCTGCAGACAGTTGGCGACCGGGTCAAGGCGCTCCGCGACACCGGAGTGACCGACCCGGTTCCGGCCGACCTCGTGCAGGCATCGGCCAGCGGGCTCGACCCGCACATCACCCCCGAGTCTGCACTGCTGCAGGTGCCGCGTGTTTCCAAGGCGCGCGGCATCGACGAAGAGAGGCTGCGAAAAGTGGTCAGCAACCGCATTGAAGAACGTCAACTCGGTTTCCTGGGTGCGCCAAGGGTAAATGTGCTTGTGCTGAACCTGGAATTAGATAGACTGTAACCATGATCAACGGTGACGACATACGCCCCTCCCCGGAGGCGATGCTGAAACTGGCCCAGGCCGAAGAGGTGACGGCAGAACTGGGCAAGCTGAAGATTTTCCTCGGCTACGCGGCCGGAGTCGGCAAGACCTACGCCATGCTGGAGGCGGCCCGGCAGCGCAAGAAGGATGGGCGCGACGTGGTGGTGGGCTACGTCGAATCCCATGGCCGTTCCGAGACCGACATCCTGCTGGAAGGACTGGAGCTCCTGCCGCGCAAGACGATCCGCTACATGGAAGTCGCGCTCCCGGAGATGGATATTGACGCCATCCTGGCCCGCAGGCCGCAGATCGTGCTGGTGGACGAACTGGCCCACTCGAACGCCCCCGGTTCGCGGCACGAGAAACGGTGGCAGGATGTGGAAGAGATCCTGGCGGTCGGTATCGATGTCTACACCACGGTCAATATCCAGCATTTCGAGAGCCTGAATGACGTGGTGGCCCAGATCACCGGTATCACCGTGCGCGAGACCGTGCCGGACCGCCTGCTGGACCTGGCCTTCGAGATCAAGCTGATTGATATCCCGCCTGAAGACCTGCTGCAACGCCTGCATGAGGGGAAAATCTATATCGCCGATCAGGCTGCCAAGGCGATCGAGAAGTTCTTCCGTCCCGGCAACCTGATGGCACTTCGGGAACTCTCCTTGCGCCGTACCGCCGCCCGGGTGGACGACCAGATGCGGGCTTACATGGAGACCCAGTCCATCGCCGGGCCGTGGGCAACGGCGGAACGGCTGCTGGTCTGCGTCAGCGGCAGCCCCTACAGCGAAAAGCTGATTCGCGCCACCTGCCGACTGGCTGAAGAACTGAAGGGGCAGTGGTTCACGGTCTACATCGAAACACCGGGAGGGAGTCGCCATGTCCGGGAGAACCGGGAGCATATCTGGCGCGACCTGCGTCTGGCCGAGAGCCTGGGAAGCCAGGTCGCGTCCGTCACCGCCATCGACATAACCGATGCGGTTATGGAATACGCCACAAGGCACAACATCACCAAGATCGTGATGGGCAAACCAACCAGGCGCCGCTGGCGCAAAATCCTGCAAACACCGATTGTGGACCGCATCATCCGCAGAAGCGGTGCCATAGATGTCGTCATCGTCAGTTTCGAACCGGAGAAGCCCGCTGGAACCGCTACCGTACATAGGCACCGCAACCCGTTCGAACTGCGCGGGTATGCGGCAAGCCTTGCTCTTGTGTTATCGGCCACCGTACTGTGCGAACTGCTGCGCCCCTTCCTGGCGCCGACCAACATGGTCATGTTCTACCTGCTGGCCGTGGTAGTCGCCTCGGTGCGTCTCAGCCGCAAGCCGGCCATCGCCACCGCCTTCCTCGGCGTATTGGCCTTCGACTTCTTCTTTGTCCCTCCTCGCCTGACGTTTGTCGTGGCCGACACCCAGTATCTGATGACGTTTCTGGGACTGTTCGTAGTGGGGGTCGTGATCAGCACTCTGGTGGCGCGTTCAAAGGAGCGGGCCGAGGTGATGCGGGCCCGCGAGGTACATACAGCCAGTCTCTATTATCTGAGCAGAGACCTGGCCGTTTCGGTAGATACCGATGCCGTCCTGAAGGCGGTGATCACGAACGTGGAAGAGGCGTTGAGCGCCAAGGTGGTGATGCTGCTGCCGGAAGGGGAACGGCTCGACATCATGGCTGCCAGTGAGGGACTGGTGTTGGACATCAAGGAGCAGGCCGTTGCCGACTGGGCCTTCCGCAACAATCACCCGGCAGGGCGCGCCACGGATACGCTTGTATCGGCCGATCTGATCTATCTTCCCCTGCAGACCCCGGCAAGTGTGCTGGGGGTCATGGGGATCAAACTGGAAAGTGAGTATGCCTATCACGCACAGGATAACCGCCGTCTGCTGGATGCCTTCGCCACCCAGGCCGCCATGGCCATGGAACGGATCCATTTTTCGCGCCAGGCCGAGCAGGCCCAGATACTGCAGGCCCGGGAAAATCTGGAACGCGCGCTGCTCAACTCAATCTCCCACGACCTGCGCTCCCCGTTGTCTACCGTCACCGGAGTTCTCTCCAGCCTGAAGGAAGAGGGGGCTCATCTCAGCGACCTGGCGCGCCGCGAGCTGTTGGAGACAGCCTGCAGCGAGGCGAAGCGGCTGAATCGCTTTGTCGGCAACCTGCTGGACATGACCCGTATTGAGGCGGGCGCGGTCAGGCTGAACTCTGAGCCGTGTGACGTGCAGGATCTGGTTGGATGCGCCCTGGCTGCTCTCGAAACGCGTCTGGGGAGCAGGGAGGTGTCGTTCAAGATGCTTCCGGTCATGCCGCTGGTACCGATGGACCTGGTGCTGATGACCCAGGTGCTGGTCAACCTGCTGGAAAACAGTCTGAAGTACTCGCCGTCCGGAAGCCTGATCGAGGTAGTTGCATCAACGGAGGCGTCCTGGCTGGTGCTGGAGGTGGCCGACCGTGGCCCCGGCGTGCCTGAGCAAGACCTGAAACGGGTCTTCGACAAGTTCTACCGCATTCCGATTCCCGAGGGGGCAGGAGGAACCGGCCTGGGGCTGTCGATCTGCAAGGGGATCGTCGAAGCCCACGGCGGAAGGATCGCGGCAGAAAACCGCACTGGCGGCGGATTAAGAATCGTGATACGGTTGCCGTTAGGGGAACAACACCATGACAGCTGAACGAACGACGGAAAACCTCCCCCGCATCCTGGTCATCGATGACGAGCTGGCGATCAGACGTTTTCTGCATACGGTATTATCCAGCGAGGAGTTTTTACTGCACGAGGCTGAAAACGGCAATGCCGGGCTTGCATCGGCAGCCGCGTTCCGACCGGACGTAATCCTGCTCGATCTGGGACTGCCGGATCTGGACGGCATCGAGGTAATCAGGCGGATTCGCGAATGGTCCCAGGTGCCGATCATTGTCCTTTCGGTGCGTGACCGCGAAGACGACAAGGTCGGTGCTCTGGATGCAGGGGCCGACGACTATCTCACCAAGCCGTTCGGTGTCGGTGAACTGCTGGCCCGCATCAGGGCCGCGCTACGTCGCACGCTGCAGGAGATCCCGGAGCCGCTCTTCATCAGCAACGACCTGCAGGTGGATTTAGGCAGCAGGCGGGTAACGGTTAATGGTGTAGACCTCTCGCTGACCCCCACTGAATACGATATACTGCGCCTGCTGGTCTCCCACGCCGGAAAGGTTTTGACCCACACCCAGATTCTCAAACAGATCTGGGGTATCGCTTACCTGGAACAGCCCCACGTACTGAGGGTCAACATCAGCAATCTGAGGCGCAAGATTGAGGCTGACCCTTCCCGTCCACAGCATATCATCACCGAGCCCGGGGTCGGCTATCGTCTCAAACTGCCGTCTTAGAAAGTGATTGAGAACATCAGCCTGCCGGTGTATAAAAGATCTTTTTATCATCGGAGGCAATCAATGAAACATGGCGAGGCCGACTCCTTCTGGGGCGGCATCATTAAATCCATGGGGCTGGTGTTCGGCGACATCGGCACCAGCCCCATATATACTCTCACCGTCATCTTTGCCCTGACAAAACCGACCGCTGACAACGTCTTCGGCATCCTCTCCCTGGTCTTCTGGACCATGACCATTCTGGTGACCGCCGAATACTCCTGGCTGGCCATGAGCCTTGGACGCAAGGGAGAAGGCGGTACCATCGTGCTCAAGGAGATCCTGGCGCGGATGCTGAAGCCGGGCAGACAACTCGCCTTCGTGGCCTTCCTCTCCTACGTCGGGGTCTGTCTGCTGCTGGGTGACGGGGTCATCACCCCGGCAATCTCGATCCTCTCCGCGGTGGAGGGTATGGCCCTCATTCCCGGACTGGAACATACTTCCCAGAACATTCTGATCCTGATCGCCGCCATAATTGCCGTGGCGCTGTTCGTGTTTCAGTTCCTGGGCACAGACAAGGTTGCCGGCGCCTTCGGCCCGATCATGGTGGTCTGGTTTTTGGCGCTGTCCCTCTCCGGGCTCACCTCCATCGTGACCATGCCCTCCATCGTCATGGCTGTCAGTCCACATTATGCTCTGAAATTCATGTTGCATCACGGACTGGCCGGATTCTTCGTATTGTCCGAGGTAATTCTGTGCGCAACCGGCGGCGAAGCC
>JBAVTM010000394.1:0-2255 GCA_049696195.1 Desulfuromonadaceae bacterium
TAAGGAACTCAACGCTGAGCTCGGTGGCGAAGCAATAAGGCAGGCTGCCTCGAATCTTGTCATTCTTGATCAGGTCCGCACTTTTAGGCATTCGGTTGGTATGCGACAATGAAACGACCGGCCAACAAGAAGACAAGGCTCCGAGTAGGGGTAATAGATACCGGGGTTAACCCCTGGCATTCTCATGTCAGAGGAGGCGTAACCGGCCTTCGAATCTACCTGGATGGCGATGGCAGGATTCGGGAAGACGGCAATTTCCGTGATTTGGTCGGTCATGGCACCGCCGTTGTTGGAATTCTGCGCCAGCAGCTCCCTGATGTAGAGATCTTTATGGTCAGAGTGTTCGAGCGGGATCTCACCTCCTATCCCTCTTTGGTGGCACGTGCCATTCTGCGGGCAGCCGCTGAGGGGTGTTCGATACTGAACCTGAGTCTGGGCATGTCCCCAGGTCCCGGCTCTAACAACCTCACCGCGGCTTGCCGCGAGGTTTTGGAGGCAGGATGTGTCATCGTCGCTGCGGGCCATCACGATAATGCCCAGCTGCTGCCCGCCTCTCTTCCCGGTGTGCTGGGTGTGGTGGCGGACGACCTTGTCCCGGCCGGAAAAATACACGTGGATCATGGCCGTTGTTATAGCTATGCTGCTTCAGGTCGCCCGCGCGATCTCGAAGGAGTACCTACTTCGGCCAACCTGTGGGGAAATTCCTTTGCCTGCGCCAGGGTGACGGCCCATGTTGTCATGTATGGCCCTGATTAGCCTGGCGACTGTTTTTCCCTCTGCTGTAGCAACCTAAACAGTCGACAGTTTATAGTCATTTCACTCGATAAGGAGAGTACAGTATGGACAAGATTGCACGGATTGACATGGGAGCGGCCGGCGGACCGAAGATTACAGTTAGCGGCCTCGGGGTGTATGCTGGACTGGGCGGCAGAGCAATGACCTCTCTGGTGGTTGCCGCTGAGGTTCATCCCCTCGCCCATCCATTGGGCGCCGAAAATAAGCTGGTCATCGCACCCGGCATGCTTAGCGGCACCACCGGTTCCATGACCGGGAGACTGTCGGTAGGCTGCAAGAGCCCGCTGACCGGCACCATAAAGGAGTCCAATGCGGGCGGCCAGGCGGCTCAGGTGTTGGCCAGACTAGGCTATGCCGCTGTTATCCTCGAAGGGAAGCCAGCCGGTGACGACCTGTACAAGATCTATGTCAACAAGGACGGCATCCAGGTCACCGTCGATAACAGCCTTAAACTACTGGACAACTACCCACTGGTTGAGAAGCTGCGCCAAGAGTACGGCGACAAGGTGGCCTACATGTCCATCGGCTCGGCCGGGGAACGCAAATTGCTGGCAGCTTCTATTGCCTGCACCGACCCGGAGCTGCGGCCGACACGCCACTGCGGTCGGGGTGGCGTAGGCGCAGTCATGGGAGCCAAACAAGTTAAGGCGATTATCCTCGATGATGCCGGAATGAAGATGCGTCCTCCCAAAGATCCGGAAAAATACCGCGATGCCAACCGCAAGTTCGTTGAGGGTCTGCGTAAACACCCGGTCACCGGCGAAGGTCTGCCCGCCTATGGCACCAACATTCTGACCAACGTATTGAATGAAGCCGGCGGCTACCCGACACTTAACTTCCAGTCAGGCCAGTTTGAGGGCGGCTCTAGGATCAGCGGTGAAGCACTGGCTGAGCTGGAAATAAAGCGGGGCGGCTCAGCCACCCATGGCTGCCATCGCGGTTGCGTCATTCGGTGTTCCGGAGTTTACAACGATAAAGACGGCAATTATGTTTCCAAACAACCCGAGTATGAAACGGTCTGGTCTCATGGCGGCCACTGCGGTATCGACGATCTGGATACCATCGCCCGTCTTGACAATATGGATGACAATATCGGTGTCGATACCATCGATATTGGTGTTGCTATCGGTGTAGCCATGAATGCGGGCGTTATCGAGTTCGGTGACCGTGAAGGCGCCATCAGACTCGTGGCTGAAGTGGGTCAGGGGACGCCACTCGGCCGAATTCTTGGCTGCGGGGCGGAGATAACCGGCAAGGTCTTTGGCGTGGAGCGGGTGCCGGTCGTCAAGGGGCAAGCACTCTCAGCCTACGATCCCCGTGCAGTGCAGGGCATGGGGGTAACCTATGCCACCGGCACCATGGGGGCCGACCATACGGCCGGCTATGCAGTTGCCACCAACATCCTGAAGATCGGCGGCGATGTTGATCCGCTCAAGGCTGAGGGACAGGTAGAGCTCTCC
>JBAVTM010000395.1:0-3449 GCA_049696195.1 Desulfuromonadaceae bacterium
AGGAGTTCAAGCGGCTCGGAATTCTCGGCGACTGGGAAAACCCCTATCTGACCATGAACTATGAATACGAAGGGCTGACCGCCGCCGAACTGGCCCGCTTTGCCCACAACGGCGGGCTGTACCGGGGGCGCAAGCCGGTGCACTGGTGTTCCTCATGCGTAACGGCCCTCGCCGAGGCCGAGGTCGAATATGCCGACCACACCTCCCCCTCCATCTTCGTCCGTTTCGCTCTGCGGGATGACCTCTCAGGCGCAATCCCCGAGCTGGCCGGCAAGCAGGCCTACATCGTCATCTGGACCACCACCCCCTGGACGATCCCCGCCAACCTGGCCGTGGCGCTCCATCCGGAGTTCGATTACGTCGCGCTCGATACCGAAAAGGGTGTCCTGATCGTCGCGGAAGGACTCAAGGATTCGTTCCTCGCAGCGGTCGGTCTGACCGGAGACGTCATTGCAACATTCAAGGCGGGCGTACTGGAGCGCAAACGGTGTAAACACCCCTTTTATGATCGTGACTCGATCGTGCTGCTGGGCGAGCATGTGACGCTGGAAGCCGGTACCGGCTGCGTCCACACCGCTCCCGGCCACGGCCAGGAGGATTACGAGCTGGCACTGAAAGAGGGGCTGCAGATCTACAATCCGGTCGATAACCACGGCAAATATCTGGCTGACGTCGAATTTTTCGGCGGCCAGCAGGTTTTTCCCGCCAACCAGAGCGTGATCGACAAACTGACCGAAGTCGGCGCGCTGCTCCAGACCTCGAAGATCAGCCACTCCTACCCGCACTGCTGGCGCTGCAAGAAACCGATCATCTTCCGCGCCACCGAACAGTGGTTCATCAGCATGAAAGCCAATGAACTGCGCGACAAGGCGCTGAAAGCCATCGATCAGGTGGAGTGGATTCCGAAATGGGGACGGGAGCGGATCTACGGCATGATCGAGAACCGTCCCGACTGGTGCGTGTCCCGTCAGCGCTCCTGGGGCGTCCCGATTACCGCGTTCTCCTGTACCTCCTGCGGCGAATACATCGCCGACGGCACGCTCATGGACCATGTCGCCGAGATCTTCAAAAAGGAAAGCTCCGACGTCTGGTTCGACTGGAGCGCCGAGAAGCTGCTCCCCGCCGGAACGGTCTGTCCGAAATGCGGCTCTGCAGCCCTGGAGAAGGAAAACGACATCCTGGATGTCTGGTTCGATTCGGGTGTTTCGCACGCAGCCGTGCTGGAACCGAACCCCAACCTGCGCTCACCCGCCGACATGTATCTGGAGGGGAGCGATCAGCATCGCGGCTGGTTCCATTCCTCCCTGCTGGAAAGCGTCGGCACTCGGGGGGTAGCACCGTATAAAAGCGTACTGACCCATGGCTTCGTACTGGACGGCCAGGGGCGCAAGATGAGCAAATCTGTCGGTAACGTCGTGGCTCCCGAGGATGTCATCAAGAAGTTCGGCGCCGACATCCTCCGCCTCTGGGTTTCCGCGATGGACTACCAGGACGACACCCGCATATCGCAGGAGATCCTGACCAGGGTTGCGGAAGCGTATCGCCGCATCCGGAACACCTGCCGCTACATTCTCGGCAATATCAGCGGTTTCGATCCGGCAACCCAGTCGGTACCGTTCCCGGAAATGCCGGAAATCGACCGCTGGGCCCTGCATCAGCTTGAAGTCCTGAAGGAGCGGGTCCTCGCAGCCTACCAGGACATGGAGTTCCATGTCATCTATCAGGAAGTCAACGGCTTCTGTACAACGGAGATGAGCTCATTCTACCTCGACATCCTCAAAGACCGCATGTACACCAGCAAAGGGAATTCACTGGAGCGTCTCAGCGCCCAGACGGTCATGTACCGTATCCTCGACACCCTGGTGCGCGTTCTCGCGCCGGTACTCTCATTCACGTCTGATGAGGTCTGGCAGTTCATGCCGGGAGAACGCGAGGAAAGCGTACACCTGGCTGCATTTCCACCCCGCAACCCGGAATGGCGGGACGATGCGCTGGCAGCCCGCTGGGAACGCATCATAAAAGTGCGTTCTGATGTTTCAAAGGCGCTGGAACTGGCCCGAGTCGCCAAGACCATCGGGCATTCTCTGGACGCCGCGATACGCATCGCCGCCCCGCCCGAACTGTTTGCATTCCTTCAGGAGTATGCGGCCGAACTGAACAGCATCTTCATCGTTTCGAAGGCGACCCTGTCAGCCGACCTGGACGGGGAATACTGGACATCTGAAACCCTGGAAGGGCTGCGAGTGCAGGTAACAGCGGCCCCAGGCGTGAAATGCGAGCGCTGCTGGTACTACAGCGAAGAGCTGGGCACCGATGCCGGGCACCCGACCATCTGCCCCAAATGCACGATTGCCGTCACCTAGTTTCTGCTCCATCGCACCATTATCATACTCCCGGGGGCGCAGCAAAGGTTGCGCTCCCCGGATGCACCGGATCAAGCCATGAAAACTCGCTACACCCTGTTCGCCGCAATCTCCATCGTCGGCATAATCATCGACCAGATCACCAAGGTCGCCGTTGATCGCAGTATGCAGCTGTTCGAATCGATCCTGATAGTCGAAAATTTCTTTCATATTACCTACGTAAGAAACAAAGGGGCCGCCTTCAGCTTCCTCTCCAACGCTTCCTGGCGGCTGCCGTTTTTCATCACCGTATCAATGGTAGCCGCGATCGTCATCCTGGTCGCCTTTCGCAAGCTGCGTGACGACCAGAAGCTGGCGCATACGTCGCTGGCGATGATTTTTTCCGGCGCAGTCGGCAACCTGATCGACCGGGTCCGCCTGGGGGAAGTGATCGACTTTCTGGACGCTCACTGGTACCGGCACCACTGGCCGGCTTTCAACGTCGCCGACTCTCTGATCTGCGTCGGGGTTTTTCTGCTGGCGATTGATATGATTCTGGAGGAAAAGCGGTTGAAAAGGGGTTGAGAGGTTATCTCTGACTTCAGCGTTTTACATTGTTTATCATCTCAGCACGGTCATTAACCCATGGCCGCTCCCTTTAGACCCCAGAGATCTGTCAGGAGAGTGCCTTTAAACCTTCCCCCCAGACAAGGGGGTTGGTTTAAATTCTAACAGATATTTAACGTTTCCTGCACAGCGCACTCCGCCGAAATTGAGTTCCAGCAAAGCCCCCTCCCGCATAGCAAGTTCCAGCTTCCCCTCTTCTTTGAGTTAACACCGCAGAAGTATTTCTTTTACAGCTCTTGTGGAAACGGAGAATAGAAGGTATTACTAATTAATAAACCGCAAAGGTTGAAACAACGCTGACCCGGATGTTTAGCAGAATCATGGGAGACCGTCATGACCGACAGCAAAGATTACAGCAGGAGCATCAGCCGCGCATTCAGGTTTCTCGTCACTACTTTTGCGCTTCTAGTTCCTCCCTGTCCGGCAACGGCCGTCCAGACGCCGGGGACGACACTGGTATTCGCAGGATCGGGGACCAAC
>JBAVTM010000396.1:0-5896 GCA_049696195.1 Desulfuromonadaceae bacterium
CGGTCAACTCCCAGCGCAATTCCGGCCGACGACGGCATCGTTGCAAGTGTATCAAGAAACGGCTCCGGCAGCGGCAGCTCCGGCTGGCCGGCGCATCCGCGGGCGCGGTTGGCCTCTTCAAAACGGCGGCGCTGTTCGAGCGGATCGTTGAGTTCGCTGAAACCGTTTGCCAGTTCCAGACCGCCGACATACAGTTCAAACCGTTCCGCCAGTTCCCGGTTTCCCGGTTTTGTGCGAGCCAGGGCGGCCAGCTCTGCGGGGTAGTCCATCAAGATAACCGGCGCGCCAAATCCGGCCAGAGCCGGCTCGACCTCCGACGTCAGTATTTCCTCGTAAAGACCTTTTTTTATGCAATCCAATACATCGGTCTGCCCAAAACGCAAAAACGCCTCCTGGACGCTGATACGCTGCCAGGGGGCAAACGGATCGATTTTTGCCGATTTATGCACAAAACAGCGACTGTCAGACAGGCATACAGCGGCAACATGCTGCAGCAGCTCTTCACAATCAGCCATAAGGGTCAGGTAATCACATCCGGACCGATACCATTCCAGCATGGTAAACTCGGACAGATGGCGTGAGCCTCGTTCATTAGAACGCCAGCAGTGCGATATTTGAAACAGTTTCTGGTGACCGCTGCAGAGAAGGCGCTTCATACAGATTTCCGGAGATGTCTGAAGCTGCCAGGAGGGGAGGGTGACGATCGGATTGATATGTTCTTCAGGGGCGTTGGCAGGAATAAGAAGGGGGGTCTCAACTTCGAGAAACCCCCGCTCCCAGAAAAAATTTCGTATTGCCTTTATTGCATGCGCCCGTAACCACAGAGCGTCTGTTTTCATGGTTTATCCCTTGACGCGAGTCGAATACTCGCCGGTGCGGGTATCGATAACGATCAGTTCACCTTCTTCGATGAAGGGGGGGACTCGCAGCACGTAGCCTGTTTCGACGGTGGCCGGCTTGGAGTCGTTGCCGCTGGTATCGCCTTTCGCCCACTGCTCGGTGCCGGTCACCCGCAGATTGACAAAATTCGGCAGCGATATGCCGATGGCTTTTTCTCCGAAGAGCATCACTTCGACCTTCAGGTTTTCCAGCAGGTAGTTTTTGGCATCGCCAAGCGTTTCCTCTTCCATCACGACCTGCTCATACGTCTGCTGGTCCATAAAAGTATAGTGGTCGCCTTCTTTATAAAGATACTCCATCGTACGCTCTTCGAGGCTGGCAGGCTCGAAGGATTCTCCCGAGCGATACGTTCTGTCAAGGAGCGAACCGTTGATCATGTTGCGCATCTTGGTGCGGTACAGGGCCTGGCCTTTACCCGGCTTCACAAAGTCAAACGCCACGACCAGATACGGGTCGCCATCCAGTATTATTTTCAAACCTTTTTTCAAGTCAGCTACGGTATACATTCGTTCCTCGCTCAGGGTGTATTTTGAAACAACACAAGCCCTCCAGAATGGACGGGCCTGTTGATATCAATCGATCAGTGGACAGATTATTTGGCGCGGTAAGTTATACGGCCACGAGTGAGGTCGTAAGGGGAAAGCTCGACAGTAACCTTGTCGCCGGGGAGGATCTTGATAAAGTATTTGCGCATCTTGCCGGAAATATGGGCGAGTACCACATGCTCATTCTCAAGCTTGACGCGGAACATCGCGTTCGGTAACGGTTCGATAACGGTGCCTTCGACTTCAATTGCTTCTTCTTTAGTACTCATACCTTGCCCGGCTCCTCATAGCTTCGTTTGATACGAACTGGCATACATTACTGATAGAACCTTGAAAATGCAAGCTAATTGTAATGGCTTTTCCATTTACGTCCCACGGCTTATGGCGCCGCCGGTACTCTGCAAGGCTTCATATTGTTAGAGAGGACTTTATTCGAAACACTGTCAAGAAACTGCTGAAGCAATGTAACTTGTTGCGGAGTCAGGTTGCTGATACAGAAAAACTCGACAGAATTAGCGCCGCCGTCTTTCGTGTCTACGAGCCGAAGCTCAGAATGCCGCCGAGGGCAGTTAAAAGGGCATGGACACCGTGGAACCTGGATTTCCTCGCATTTACCCATATTTCACCCCTTGGGTTTTGTCCCATAAGATATATTATGTCAAGTACGTTGTACTTGGACATAATATCTGGGTTGGTTCTTCTTTTGGTCTCTTTTTTGGCCCTCTTTTGTTATTCGTTTGGTCTTCTAGGGCTTATGGTTAAATGACGGGCATTGTTATTAACGAGTGACATTTTTCCGCGACGGGTAATCAAAATTCTCCGCAATTGTCAGTGAAACATCTCTTCGACGTAACACCAGATCACCGCTCTCGTTGAGACAGACTACCACTTTACGCATGACTTTCTGCCGTAAAGTTTCAGGTGCGATAAGGCGGCCCTCCGCGTCATACAGCTGCATGCGCGGTTTGGCATCGGCTGCAGATGGCGCCATGAATAAGGCCAGTGCAACGACGGAGATAAACTGCATTAGGAATGAACCAATCGAATTTCTATCAAAGCCTGACATTGCGGTCTCCTTCTTCCGGATTCTGCGCACTGGCACGCTTTTTACCGGCAAAAAAAAGCCGGGGCGCCAATACCTTTTATAGATATTTCGGCGACCCGGCTGTCTCAGGGAGACCCAATAGGCTTTCCGTCCCACCCTTGCGGATGGTTTAGTATTGTCGTGTATCCAGTCAAATTACGTAATTAATTGTACAGCACAAAGTGTGCCTTATCATCTTATTTGACGTTGTTTCTTACTGGGAGCCGATTTACACGGAAAAGGATTATGATCAACCGACATCGCCATTTGGTTAAATGACTGAAATGGCCACTAACGAGTGACATTTTTTTCACCATGGGCAATTCAAAACCCTTCCCAACGGTTCCCATGCAGCAGGCACGGGAAAGGAGGCCGATTGGCCGGCTTTTGATGTTAGTATTCGGCCGCGATATCTGGCGGAACCGCAACATGGTAAGGGCGGCACGAGGGCGGATGGGAAAGCGGCCGGTTCAGCCGTATTCATTTCCCATCCAATCCCGTTTATTCCAGGTACATTTCACCGCCACCTCAAAAGAGGCATATCCGCTGCAAAACGGTCACAGTACCGGATAAATCATTCGGTTCCGTTCACACTTTTCTGCAAAGAAAAATCTGTTATAATAGTCAAACAACAGCAGTTACAACATGACTTGGAAACTTGGATGCGATTATGCAAAGGAAAGTATTACGCTGACCATTCAAAAGCAGAAAACGTAGACTGCGCCGACTCGACAATGCTCGCTGCGCACTGCCGTTTTCAAAAGGGGGATGATATGAAGAGGCTGCTTTTAGGAATGATGGCCATGATGATGCTGGTGATGTCCGGGTGTGGAGGTGGGTCTGTAGAGGTCTTCGTCCCGCTTGGGCCGGTGATTAGTCCGCCGTCGATCACGGCATACCGGTTTACCAAGGACCCGGTTACGGAATTTATCGATGGGAGTGTCGATTTTTATGCTCCTGATTCCGATATCGACTCGATGACCGTTGTTGTCATTAGCCCGGGAGGAAATGAAGTATCCAGAACAATAACGTATCCCCCCAGCCTTACAGGGGTAGTACGGGGAACAATTCCCTTCACTATTGATTATAGGACCTTCCCGTCGTCTGCGTTCGCGTACACCTTCAGCATCTACCTGACAGACTTCAACGGAAACACATCAAATCAGGCGGTGGATACGTTCTTTGTTCCATGAGTCAATCATCGGTGACTCCCCCTCCGGGTCACCCGGCTTGACCCGGATGCAGAAACAGCAAAGGCGGCCGATTGGCCGCCTTTTGTAATTACTGTTTTTCCGGTCCTCTATGCAATACAGGAGACAGACCGTTAGAGAATCCTGCTGACAAGCGCCCCCGCCTCGGCGGCGATCATTTCGGCCGGCCAGGTGGCATCGATGATCCCGACCTTCTCCGGAGGCAGCTTCGCCAACTCCTTTTTGTAGCTTGCCGCCTGCTGAGCAATGTCCTCCGGCGTAAAAACCCCCTCGATTACCGATCCCAGGTTTTTCAGGGCGGTCTCCGGCGCCAGGTCCAGGTAAATGGTCAGGTCGGGGGAGACTTCCCCGCCGAAATTCACTCCGCGGGCGCGCGCTTCGAGGTAGCCCAGTTCCTCCACGTACCAGTTGTGCCCCTTGATCGTCGCATAGGCGATGGAAGCGAGCGTAAAGTTCTTGCACAGCACGACTTTCCCGGAGCGGAGTTCATCGCGGATGACGCTGCAGACCCGTGCCCTGGACGCCAGCTCGTAAAAGAAATCCGGCTTGAACAGGCCGTACCGCCATCCGCAGTCGAGATCCTCCGCCCCCATCAGCAGCGCGCGGCCGGTGTCGGGACTGTCGATCTCGTATACCTCCCTCCCCTGCCGATGCAGTTCCGTGCGCAAATTCTCCGCAAGAGTGACCGCATATTTTCCCGACCCGTAGATCCCCTCGATGACAACCAGTTTTCCCGTTTTCATGGCCTCTCCTTCCCGTTGCTGCCGGACCGCTACGGCGGCAGAGCTGCAGGTACTTTATTGGTGCAGGTACATTATAGCATACAATAACTGTATCGATACCGGGAGGTTGCTGTTCGCCCCACCCGATCATTCTACAAAACCGCCGGTACGAACCTCCGTCAGGACACCGTTGCGGAATATCAAGGTATGCAGCAGCGCCGAGGGCTGGATGTAAACCCACTCCTGTACTTCGATGTAAACTACCCCTATCCGGCTCTTGCCCTCCATGCCGCCGACAACGGTCTGCACCGGCTCCTCGCGCCTGAAAATACTGGAAGGGGGGTCACATTTGACCGAAACGGTGGATATGCTGTCTCCGGTGGATACGATTTTGTCGTTGGGGCAGCGGAAGTTGTCGGCGGACGCCGGCACAGAGGTAAGCAAGACAGCAACGGTACACATGGCAAGGATGCTTTTCATCGCCGTTTCCTCCACGGGAGCAAAGTTCGTATCAAAATCTACTTCGAGAAGATTTCCTTGAGGAATTTTTTCGTCTGCGCCCAGGAATCGCGATCCGCCTTCTTGTTATACGCCAGCGGCAGCTTGAACTTTTTGGCGTAGCCGTCCGCGTCCGGATTGGTGAAGCTGTGCATCACCCCCGGATATCCGACGTAGCGGAACGACGCGCCGGCCTTGGTCATTTCATCCTTGAAGGCGGCCACCTGTTCCGGCGGGATCATCTTGTCCTCCTCGCCGTTAAAGACCAGCACCCTGGCCTTCACGGCGCCCGCCTGAGCCGGGGAGTCGGTCGCCAGGCTGCCGTGAAAGCTGACAACCCCTTTCAGGTCGGCTCCCTGGCGGGCCATATGCAGCACCACCCCGCCGCCGAAGCAGTAGCCGATCGCGGCGATCCGCGCCGGATCTACCGACGGCTGCTGTTTGATGAAGTCGAGGGCGGCATTGAAACGGGCCTCGCCGACCGCCTTGTTCTTCATGACCTCGCTGGCGAATTTGCCCGCATCGTCCGGGTGCTGTGCGGTCCTGCCGTCGCCGAACATGTCCACGGCAAGGGCGGCATATCCCTGCTCTGCCAGCATCCTGGCCCGTTTGCGGGCATATTCGTTATGCCCCCACCACTCGTGCACCACCAGCACGGCCGGGCGTTTTCCTTTCACCGCACTGTTTTCCGCCAGATACCCCTTGAGAACCGTATCGCCGGCCCGGTACTCCACCTCTCGGCCGGTCACCCTGGCCGCTGCGGTCGAGGCGGCAAACAATGATATTGTGAGACAAAGCGACAACCAGAACCGTATCGTCATGATCGTTCTCCTTCCAGAATTGGTTTTCTCCAAGTGTAACAGGCTTGCGATAAATTTCCACTTTCGGCAGGAAATACCAGGGAGTTGCCGTGTCAGGTGCCAATCCGGCCACACC
>JBAVTM010000397.1:0-1770 GCA_049696195.1 Desulfuromonadaceae bacterium
GCACGGCTTATCCTATCTTCCCACCCGGCTGCAGTCAGCCAGGTGGTGTGGTTGGTTGATGCTTCGCCTGAGCCGAGAAGGCAAACGTTCCTGCGTTTCCCCATGGTCTGGATATAGAGCGGTGCCAATCCAACTAGCAGGCCCTCAGGTTCGTGGAAAAGCAGCACGCTCAACTCATCGCCCTGCCCAGAATAAAACTTCCACCAGACAAGTAACCATTCCGGAGAATGCATTGGCTCACCATCCGCCAAAATTCGCCACGCATCCAAAAAAAATTCCAAATCGGACAGGCAGCGAATCTGAGTTGTTTTAAGAGGTGTAATTTCCACTATATGAAAAGCTCCATTACTTACCAATAACAACTTCTTTCTATCTTGTCTTTATTTGCGGGGGTTTCCGTCGGCAGAGGCCGGACCCAATGTTCATTGAAAAGTTTTGCCGTACTGTCGGCATACTCACGCTCCCATCTTCTCCCCTTTATACCGAAGAGTATCTGGGTTACACCGCCAAGATGGATCGCCTGTTTACCCAGTTGCTTGGCGAACGATGCCAGGGGGAGGCCGTACGCGCCCGCTCCAATGATGCAGATGTCGAAATCAACCGTTGCTATCCCATCGCACATGTGGCGGTACGCATCAAACCAGGTTGCAAAATCCACCTGCGAACCGGCAATGGATTGTACCGTTTTGAGCGTCTTTAATTCGAAATCAGGCAGTACATCGGGAGAAGAAAAGAGGAGGTGCCGTTTTTCCTCATACTGCTTTTTTATTGACTCGACGAAGGGGTGGACGACCAGCACCTTTCGGCCGGCCAGCCTGCTGCTCCAGGGATTACTGAACCGGAACGGTTCGAGGCAGTCAAGATCAACCAGTTCGGCATTCCCGCAATAGGTATTGCATATCACATCTTCGAATGGATTAAACCAGACCCCCATGGCATCGACGTGCGGCAGGTGCTCCAGGTACAATTCCGCAAAGGCGTCAAGGGACGCGTCATCGACCGGAAAGAAACCGGCGGGGTTGGACATGGTGGATTTGATCTTTCCGCTGTATCCCTTTTTTTTACCGTTCCTTAGTTCCAGATAGAAGCGCAGGCACGATAATTCCACCGAACCGAGCCGGGCTACCAGCAGCGGCTCATTCCTGGCGATCAATTCCACAACGCGGTCATGCCCTTCCTGACCAAACCGGATTTCCCGGCGGTATCCCGTTCCGCGGAATTTGACCAGATCCTCTTTGGTGATGGTCACGAGGTGAAGGTTTTGCAACGTGTCGAGAAGGCGGTTGATGCGAAGGAGTTCTCGTTTTATGCAATCATTAAAAAAGTTCACGGCTTCCTTGGTCCATACATTCCCGGATCACGGGTTATTTACATCATACTGTGTTATCACCGGGTTCCCGGCTTGGCCCGGCCAAGAAAGGCCCTTTTATACAAGTCGAACAGGTCTCGTCGGAACAGGCAGGGAAAGAACACAACGGATGCTCCCTGGGCGAGCAGGTATGAGAAAACAGCGCCCATGATCCCGAATTTCCTGATCAGGAAAAGGTTGGCACCTATGCTGATCAGCGCCGCCAGGAAGGTGCCGATCAGATTGGCAATCCGCACGTTATTATTGATCACCCATAATGTCTGGGCCATTCCCTGGAAAACGAAGACAATCACTAGGACGAGAGCGCTCAACACAACTGCCGATGACCGGAATTCAGCGCCGTACAGGAGACCCACGATCCAGGGGGACGCCACTGCGGTCAGTCCGTCCCCGATGAATGC
>JBAVTM010000398.1:0-6092 GCA_049696195.1 Desulfuromonadaceae bacterium
TCCACGAGAAGAATCTTGAATTGATCTCCATAGGTATCTACAACTCCTGGGTTGACAAGAGCCTGGAAAGATTGGCCAAGTTCGTGCCGGCTCGATACGGCAAGCCGGAAGTTCCCAGTGAAATTGTCGCTTCGCTGGAGACCTACGCGTTTGAAATTGAAAAACCGGCACCGCCAGCGGTACCAGTGGCCAAAGGGGAGGCGCCTGCTGCAGACCCTCCTCCAGCTCAGGCCGAAAAGCCGGTGTCGGAAGCAGTGCCGCAGGCTAACGCAACCTCGGACCAGGCCGCAGCAGCGGTCCCTCCTGCAACTCAGGTTGAAAAGCAGGTGCCGGAAGCAGCAGCGCCGCAGGCTGACGCAACCTCGGACCAGGCCGCAGCGGTCAAGCCGCGTGCTAAGGGGAAAACATGGAAGAAGCGCAAAAAAACGAAGCAATGAGGCGGAGAGAGCACGGGCGTTGTTCCCGCTTGGTCACGATTGCCGGTTTCCTGCTGTTGGCGATAGGCCTCTCGCTGCTCGCAGGATGCGCCACTGCTGGCAAGGGCAAGGTGGAGCCTGAGCCCACGCCCGCCGCAGCAGCAAAGCCGTCTCCACCCCTGCCGACAGGACCCTCTGTGGTGCACTTCACCGATGGGCGTGAAGGGTTTCTGATTACGGACCCGTCCCGCATGGATGCGAAGTTGCGCGCAGACTTTGATCAGGCGAGCGCCATGATCAAGGAAGCGAAGTATGACAAGGCGATCGAATTGCTGGAAAAGGTAATCGCACAGTCGCCGGAAATGACCGCGCCCCACATCAATCTCGCGATTGCTTATAGACAGATAAACAAGCCGGAGCAGGCTGAGCAGCATCTGAAAAAAGCCCTGGAACTGATACCCGGGCATCCGGTGGCGAGCAATGAATACGGTTTGCTGTTACGTAAAGCGGGACGTTTTGCCGAGGGTCGGGCGATTTATGAAAAAGCACTCGCAGCTTTTCCTGAATATCATCCGATACACAAAAATCTCGGCATCCTGTGCGACCTGTATCTGAAAGATTCGGCCTGTGCCGTTGAGCAGTATGAGATCTATAGCAAAGCGATGCCCAAGGACGAGCAGGTTAAGGTATGGCTTGCCGATTTGCACACCCGGTTGGGGCATTAGATTCTCAGCTTAACGGCATCAGCCGGTATGGAGAGCGGATTGCCCATGCCTGAGGTAGGGGCAGGGCAAGCCCTGCCCGATTGGGCGAGGCAAGCCTCGCCCCTACAATGGAGAAACTTATGTATCGAAAGTTGATTTTCAGCCTCTGTTTGGTTCTGCTTTCGGTCGCCATGGTTATGGCGCAGGATAATGGAACAAATGGCTCCGGTGACTCAGATGCCAAGGCGGTCACCGGTATGTCGATTCTCGGCAACAATGAAGCACCAATGTCGCTTTTTATCGTTCCCTGGAAAAGTTCCGAGCTGGGAGTAGAGACGAGCCTGAATAGAACGTTGAATGAGCACGATGTGCCGGTGGATCGGGACGTTTTTATGCGGGAGCTCGATTTCTACCAGGTCAGCGTCGGCAGCAAAACCAAATAATCCCCTCCCCCTCACCCGGCCTTTGGCCACCCTCTCCCAGAGGGAGAGGGTGAACGGTATACCTTCTCCCTCTGGGAGAAGGATAGGATGAGGGGACGGGAAATGATGGCGAGATCATCAAATAGAACACCGCATTCTGCGGATCATCCGACCCGGTAAGGTCAACCTGCCAAGGAGGCAAAAAATGTATGTAGTAATAAGGTTTTTTCAGATGGGTGGGTTCTTCATGTTTCCTATTCTGCTCGTGCTTGCGGTCGGCATCGCCATTGCGGTCGAGCGCTGGATCCATCTGAAGCGCGCTATGGCGGACAACCGCAAGATGTGGGACCAGGTGCATCCGGTGCTGGCTGAGGGCGATTTCGACAGGGCCCGGGAAATGGTCAACGACGACACATCGACCATCTCGCAGATGCTGGCGATGGGGTTAGCGCGCCAGGGGGCGGTCAGGCGACGTGAAGACATAGAAATCGCCATGGAAGAGAGCATGATGGAGATAGTTCCTCAATTGGAAAAGCGCACACCGTACCTGGCGCTGCTCTCAAATATGGCCACCCTGTTAGGGCTGCTCGGCACCATCATGGGTCTTATCACGGCCTTCGCCGCGGTTGCCAGTGCGAGCCCCGCCGAAAAGGCCGCCCTGCTCGCGGCCAGTATTGCTGAGGCCATGAACTGCACTGCCTTTGGTTTGATGACCGCGATCCCGCTTCTACTGCTCCATGCCCGCCTGACAACAACCACGGGCCAGATTGTGAACAGCCTGGAGATGGCATCGGTAAAGGCGCTCAATACTATCTCCAATTTTACCAAGCGGCAATTTTGACAGGAGCCAATCATGGTCAGACGTAAAAGGAGAAAGAAGGAATCACTCGAAACGGATATCATGGAGCTCTTGAACCTGACACCGTTGATGGATGTTTTTACCGTTCTGGTGGTTTTTCTGCTCATCACTGCCGTCTTTACGAGTATTACGATCATGGAACTGAGTGTCCCGACCGCCGCCGGCGGAGCTGCTTCGAAGCCTAATTTTGCAATCGAGGTGATTGTCCGCAAGGCAGGACTGGAAATTGCCAACGGGAAGTCCGTGGAGGCTGCGATTCCCAATATAGACGATAAATACGATCTTAAGAAGCTGTCCGAAATTCTCCTTCGTCTGAAAGCCCAATATCCGGAGAAGGATGACGCGACGGTTTTGATGGAGCCGAAGGTGGAATACGATTTTCTGATTCAGGTCATGGATGCGGTTCGCGGCGCCGAAGTGCGTGCGGAAGGGAGCAAAGAGGTCGAGAAAATAGTTCTCTTTCCAAAGATATCCATAGGAGACGCACCATGAGAGAAAGCAGACGTATGAAACGGATGGGGCGTAACAACAAAAGTCATCATGTAAGTCTGAACCTGATACCCATGTTGGATGTTCTTTCCGTGCTGGTGTTCTTTCTGCTTTTTCACTCATTCAACGGTGATATGCCGGAACAGCGGCTCGTTCTGCCCGATTCCGTTGTCGAGACCAAGCCAAGGGGAACCGTGGTGATCTCGGTCACCCCCGAATCGGTAATAGTTCAGGGCGAAGCCGTGATGAAGACCCCTGACCTTTTTAATGAAAGCACCGGGACGGTTCCTGAAATAACAACTCGGCTGGAACAGATTGAACTCAGTATGAACAGGACAAGCACCAAGAAGGTTGCTGAAACCGAAACCAGGGAAATCACTCTTCTGGCCGATAAAAAGATTCCGTTCAAAGTGCTTAAAAAAATAATGACAAGCTGCACGGCTTCTGGATACGGGAAGATTTCCCTTGCAGTCATCCAGAAGGCGTCGCACGGTTAGCGGGTATACTGTGAATACATCATTACTAGAGCAGGAATTGGCGCCGCTGAACGCGCAGGTCGAGCAGGTCCGGGAAGCGCTTGCGGAGCTCGAGTGTGAGATGCGCGCGGTAGAGGCAGAGCTTGAAACCTTTTCTGCCGACCGGCTGCGTTTCGACGCCCTGCGGGACGCCTGCAATGTCTTAGGCCGACTCGACGAACTGGAAGCGGGTCACCTCTTCTGGGGAGACGTGCCGGAGTTTAAGGATTCCGCCGGACATATCGCACGGCTGCGGAGTCGCATCGCCAGCTTCGACGATGAAATCCGCGGGACCCTGGAAAAGCAGGCGAATCTCAAGGCGCAGGGCAACCAGCGCCTCGAGGAACTTGAATACCTGCACGATGAAATTTTCAATGTGCATGCTCGCGACGAGAGGCGCGAGGATGAATATCTCATCGAACGGGAGCTTTCCCCGGTTCCGCATCACCAGTCGATCATGCCCTGGAGTCAAGATGGCGAGAGCGACCGGCGCTACCGCCGCGCCCTGCTCGTTGCGATGCTCCTCAGCTTGCTCCTTAGCGCAGTCATCCTGCTGGTGACCGTGCCGGTGCTGATCCGTCCGGCCGTTGTCGAAATCCCGGAACGGCTGGCGATGTTGGTCAGGAAAGAGCATAAGAAGCCGGAGCCGTTCAGGAAAACCAAAGAAGAGAAAAAAGAAGTGAAAAAGCAAGCAGACAAGGCTCAGGAGAAGCCGTCGCAGGAACGGCCCAAAACTTCCACGGCCGAACAGATGCCCGCACCCAAAAAAGCTGTAAACACAGGGGTCTTGGCGTTTAAAGACAGCTTTAAAGACCTTATTGAAGAGACTCCGGTTGCCAGGCTTGGGACCGAAGCCCGTCTGAGCAATCCTGCTACACAAACGGCCGGGCAGGCCCTGGCGAGCCGTTCCCTGGTGGCAATGCAGGCGGGGGGAGGGGCCAGCGGGGGGATCGGCAATGCCGCAGTCAGTCGGAATGTTGGCAGCGGCGGAGGCAACAATGCTCGACTTGGCCGCGCGGGCGCCGGCTTTACGCAGGTTAAGAGTGCGATCGCAGGCCCCGGGGGTGGGAAGGAGGCCAAGCCACTTAGTTCCGGGGGTCGTGCGGGCCGAACCGACGAAGAGATTCAGATTCTATTCGATCGTTACAAGGCTGCGCTCTACCGTATCTATAATACCGAATTGCGTAAGGACCCGACCCTTCGCGGGAAGATGGTGCTGCGGATCACAATCGAACCGAGCGGGGCGGTCTCTGCCTGCGGGGTGGATTCCAGCAATATGAACGCGGCTCAGTTCTCCGCCCAGATTGTCGACAGGGTCAAGAAGTTCAACTTTGGCTCCAAAGATGGGGTGCCGACGACGACGATCTTGTATCCCATCGACTTCCTCCCCGCCCGGTAAAGCTGTGCGAGGGGGTGGCAAAGGCCGCGGCCGGTGAGGGCAACCTGGAAAAGGGTCCCGACCACTTGTGTATAATTATTCTAACCAAAGTATCTTGCTTAGATATGAGGAATTAAAGGGGGGTATATGAAAATCAGAGTGTTACTGGCAGGAGTTTTGTTGTTGGCATCAACCGCATCGGCATTTGCAGCAGGTCCGTACATTGGTGTTGCTGGGGGGGTGAGTATTGTTCACGACAGTGATGATACTATCCCTGGTTTTTATAAGGATACTATCGGCTACGACACCGGGTATGGATTTAATCTGAGTGCAGGCTATAGTTTTGATGGTTTCCGTCTTGAGGGAGAATACGGGTATAAAACTGCCGATGTAAAAGATATTTCAGGATACAGTGTCAGCGGTGTGGATGCATCATTCAATAGTTTCATGGTTAATGGGTATTACGACATTAAAACAAATTCTGCTGCCACTCCATTTATTGGAGCTGGTTTAGGTCTGATTAATGGTGAGGTGGATTTCGATGGCTATGGCTATACCGTAGATGACACTGTTCTGGGTTATCAGCTTATGGCTGGCGTTGGATTCGACCTTAATAAAAACGTAACACTTGACGTTTCCTACCGTTTGCAGGGTGCTGCTTCTGATTTTGAAAAAGACGGGGAAAAAATTTCATATTTGAGCAGCAATTTTTATGGCGGGATCAGGTACAAATTCTAAATCTAAAAATATAAGACTTGTCATAAGAAAGAGGGGGGCCAAGATTCGGTCCCTCTTTTTTTGTGAAATATTTAAAATCGGCGTATATTATAAATAGAGATCAGGTTGCGAGGAGTGAATTCCCAAGGAATGGGACCTCCCCCTTAGCCCCCTGTTTCAGTTTCCTCCACCTTCTGAAATGGGGGGTTTTTTTATAGTATCTAAATCAAACAGCCGGGAACCCATGTGGTAGCCCGGCTGTTCTGCATCCCGGCCAGTTTTGATCCAGGTTCTGCTACTTCTTGATCATCTCGATCTCCAGGGTGATTGTTATCTCCTCTCCCACGGCAACTCCCCCAGTTTCCAGTGCAGCATTCCAGACCAGACCGAAGTCCTTGCGATTGATCTTCGTTGAGGCAGTAGCACCTTTACGTATATTGCCCCACGGGTCTTTACTTTCTTTTGAAGGTCCTTCAACATCAAGAACAACTTGTTTGGTTATGCCGTGTAATGTCAAATCTCCAGTGACTTTCAGCTTGTCCTTACCGGCCTTGGCAACTTTCTTCGATACGAAGGTCATCGTGGGGAATTT
>JBAVTM010000399.1:0-3468 GCA_049696195.1 Desulfuromonadaceae bacterium
CTTCGAGGCGCTCCCCGACAGATGGGAATGTCCCAGATGCGCGGTCGGCAAGGAACTGTTTCAGCCGGTCAATCCGGGCAATGATTGACCTGCGCACGAAGCAAACTTGCGAGCTTAAAAAGGAGACATCATGATGAAAACGACATTGATATTTCTGATCCTGGGCATGTGCGGTACCGGCCTGGCAGGCGCAGCGGAACCATTCGAGAAGGATGTCATCAAGACAACGGCCGGGAATCTGGAAATAACCTTCATTGGCCATGGTTCCCTGATGGTGAAGTTCGGCGGCAGGATCATCCATATCGATCCTTACAGCAAACTGGCCGATTACGGGCAGTTGCCCAAGGCCGACCTGATCTTAATTACCCATGAACATCAGGATCATCTCGACCCGGCGGCTCTGCAGCTGGTCAGGAGTGCGAAAACGGTGGTGGTGCTCACCGAGAAATGCGCAGAGAAGGTGCCGGGGGGGATCATCATGAAAAACGGGGACGTCAGAAAAGTTGAGGGGATCACCGTTGAGGCAGTGCCGGCGTATAACATCGTGCACAAGCGCGACAACGGCCAGCCCTTTCACCCCAGGGGGACCGGCAACGGCTACGTGCTGACATGTGGCGACAAGCGGCTCTATATCGCCGGGGACACCGAGAACGTTCCGGAGATGGGGAAATTGAAGGGGATCGACATCGCCTTCCTGCCGATGAATCTTCCCTATACGATGACACCGGAAATGGTCGCCGATGCGGCCAGATCCTTCAAGCCCAGGGTGCTCTATCCCTACCATTACGGGGAGACGGACCCTGCCCGGCTTGTCACCTTGCTCAATGATAATCCCGATATTGAAGTGCGGATTCGCCCGATGAAGTAAAAAGTCAGGGGCTGATTTACGCGTGCATGCTCGTAACCGGTTAACAACGAGCTGAAAGTAGAGTGAGGTGAATATGACTAAATTACGAGCCGAGCCTATTTACTGGATTATGGTGCTGGCATCGGCGGTTTTGTACGGTGTTGAATTCCTTATTTTCGGGAGGGCCGGAGAAATCGGTTTCAGCTTGTTAGGTAACCTGGCCTTTCTGCCAGTGTACGTCCTGTTTGTCACCCTGATGATT
This sequence comes from Desulfuromonadaceae bacterium, assembly GCA_049696195.1. Classification (GTDB taxonomy): domain Bacteria; phylum Desulfobacterota; class Desulfuromonadia; order Geobacterales; family Pseudopelobacteraceae; genus JACRCG01. Next base: position 1,110 of record JBAVTM010000399.1, read on the forward strand.
GAGCAGATTCTGAAACGGCGGGAGCGTGAATCGCTGCGGCAGAAACTCAACATGGTTGTCGGTGTTTTTTTCAGCGAAGTCGGGGTTCCCCTGCTCAAGTGCTGCCGGGAGTTCGTCCGGGAATCTCCCGAACTGACGGGCATGCTCAAGGTATCCCCCCAGTGGCAGGCTGCCGATTATCAGCGTTGCCTTGCCTATCTGGAACAGCACGAAATCCATGTCGACAGCCGAAATGGTGACCTTGTCGCTCTGCGGGAATTTGTCGTCAACCGCCGGACATTTATGCTCGGATTGCTGGAAAACCAGAACCTGCTTGAACATGACAAATTCACCGATCTCCTCTGGGCGGTTTTTCATCTGTTGGAAGAACTGGAGGCGCGGCACTCCCTGGATGTCTTGCCACCTAATGATCTGGACCATATTTCCATTGACATCAAACGGGCCTACAGCAACCTGTTGCGGGTTTGGGTGGTGTATATGCAGCACCTGCAGCGTGATTACCCATATCTTTTTTCCCTGGCCGTACGAATGAACCCCATGATTCCTGACGCACACGCGGAGTTTGGCTGAATGTGGAAAAACTATTTTCAAAGGATGAATAATGGACAACAAATCTTCCAACCCACGCTATGCACAACGATTGGAGCCGGAAGAGGCTCAAAAACACCTTGCGGTTCTGATCGATGCCGATAACGCTCAGGCATCTATAGTTGAAGGGCTGTTTGAGGAAATTGCGAAATTCGGCGTGGCCAGTGTAAAGCGTATCTACGGCGATTGGACCGCCCCGCAGCTGGGCAGTTGGAAAAAGGTGCTGCTCGAATATTCCATAAATCCGGTTCAGCAATTTGCCTATACCAAGGGGAAGAACGCTACCGACAGCTCACTGATTATCGATGCCATGGATCTGCTCTACACACGGCGCTTCGATGGTTTCTGCCTGGTATCGAGTGACAGTGACTTCACCCGTCTGGCGTCCCGCCTGAGAGAGGAGGGACTGACGGTGTACGGCTTTGGCGAAAGAAAAACTCCATCGCCCTTCGTCTCCGCCTGTGACAAGTTCATTTACACGGAGATTCTTCGTACCCCGGCTCTTCTGGTCGTCGAACCGGCTATAAGTCCGGAAAAACCGGCAGCAAAGGGTCGCGGCAGCCTTTCTGCAACCACTGTCACAGCCGAAGGCAAACCGCCGGCAGTTAAGGCTCCTATAAAAAGCGAGGTGCCGTTGGATATGATCGCAAAGGTGATCGATGACATATCCGATGAAAGTGGTTGGACGAATCTCGGTCCGGTCGGCACCAATATCAGCAAACTTCGTCCCGAATTTGATCCACGCCTGTATAATTTTAGGAAACTAAGTGAACTGATCAAGGCGTATCCAAATAATTTTATAATGGAAGAACGCGTGACCAGCTCCACCGGAGGCAAGTCGCTGTATGTGAAGAATGCGAAGGGCAAATAGGGTGGGTTTCGTGAGGAATTCTGGGGCGAATCGGTATTTTGTCGCCTGAATATTTCGCGGTGTTACATATGCAAATATTGCTTCTGCTTGGCTGTCGTATCAGCGTATAACTTTCCCTAATGATTCCGAGATATTATGTGCAAAGATGTACCATAAAACAGTGAGAACAGCTAGTTAAAATTCAACAGCCTGCTAGAGTCGAACTGTAGTTACTCATGATCACAAGACTAGCGTGGGGTCTGTCTTTCAAGATTGCAAGTTGAGTTTTACGGGTAGAATGGGAAACATGATAAAACTGCTTTCACTGAGAGCTTGAAGCGATAGACTAAAAGCCCCCTCCTTCCTTTCAAGGAGGGGGTTGGGGGTGGTTGCCTTTGATCAATCTGTAAGGATATTTCTTAATGCTCTACAACCGACCGGTATTAAAATCCCGCCGAAAAGAGTTGCGAAACAATTCCACACCGGCTGAAATCAAGCTCTGGAGTATGTTACAGCATAGCAATCTTGGCGGCTTTAAATTCCGGCGGCAACACAGTGTCGGGGCATACATTTTGGATTTTTACTGTCCATCTGAAAGGTTGGCAATTGAGCTGGACGGCGATTCACATTTTACTGACGATGCGATTGAGTATGATTGTGTAAGAACTTCTTATCTGAACGCATTGAATATCAAGGTGCTCAGGTTTTTGAATACTGACGTTTACAATAATTTGAATATTGTCTGTGAGCGGATTTTGGAGGAGCTCACAGGCAAAAACCTTACCACCCCCCAACCCCCTCCTTAAATACAGGAGGGGGGGCTAAAAGCTGTCAGGTAGGCCCATCTCATGCCCTCACCCAAAACACCACCCGTTTCGTCCTCCTCACCCTCCTCTTCGTGCTGGCCTGGAACTTCAGCAG
>JBAVTM010000400.1:0-5249 GCA_049696195.1 Desulfuromonadaceae bacterium
AGAACAATATTAAGATTGCCGTGATAGGAATTTGCAAATGCCATCCAAAGAATTTCATCCTTGGAGAAAAAACCGGAGAAACCGGGGATGCCGGCGATGGCAATAGTGGAGACCAGAAAGGTGATGAATGTTATCGGCATCGCCTTGCGTAGTCCGCCCATGTTGCGCATATCCTGTGCGTCATCATGCGCGTGTATCTTATGTAACGCATGGTGCATGGAGTGAATGACCGATCCGGAACCGAGGAACAGGCATGCTTTGAAGAAGGCATGGGTCATCAGGTGGAATATACCGGCACTGAATGCGCCGACTCCCATTGCCAGGAACATGAAACCGAGCTGAGATACGGTTGAGTATGCCAGTACCCGCTTGATATCGTTTTGAGCCGTACCGATAGTCGCCGCAAAAATGGCTGTCGCAGCCCCTACCACGGCGATGACCATCATGGTTTCGGGCGATTTGATGAACACGAAACTCATTCTGCCGATCATGTATACTCCGGCCGTCACCATGGTAGCGGCGTGGATGAGTGCAGAGACGGGCGTCGGACCTTCCATGGCGTCAGGGAGCCAGGTAAAGAGCGGGAGCTGAGCCGATTTTCCTGTAGCACCGAGGAAAAAACATAATGTTGCAATCGTCACGACACCGCCATAAGGGAGCAGGTGCGATGCCGCTTTGATTTCAACAAAATTTACAGTCCAAATGTTATGGTTGCTGCCGAACCACCAGTAGAGCGTAAACAGGCCGACCAAGAATCCGAAGTCACCGACACGGTTCATGACGAACGCTTTTTTGGCGGCATCACCAGCTGATTTTTTATGGAAGTAGTAGCCGATCAGCAGATATGAGCAGAGACCTACGCCTTCCCAGCCGATAAACATGACCAGCATATTGTTGCCAAGGACCAGCAGCAACATCGACATGCAAAAAAGGTTCAGATAGGCAAAGAAACGATAAAAACCCTCTTCACCATGCATGTAACCGATCGAATAGAGGTGGATCAGACTACCGACACCGGTGACAACCATGATCATGATCACGGAGAGGGGGTCGACCAGGAAGGCCATATCTGCCTTGAAGTTACCGGAGTGGATCCACGGGAAAAGGACTTTTTCAAAAACTCTCTGTTCCGGTGGCAGACCGATCATCTGCATGAGTATTCCGCACGACACCAGGAATGACAGGAAGATCATCAGCGTACCGATTCCGCCGATTACAGCCTCATTCTTGATCTTTTTCCCGAAGAGTCCGTTGATCAGGAACCCGATGAGCGGGAAGAGCGGGATTAGCCATACGTTGTCAAACATGTAAGACTCCTTTTATGCAATCATTAAACGTTGTCGTAAAAGTTGGGGTGCAGGCCTACCACTTCATCAAATTGACATCTTCAACGTCAATCGACTCTTTATTGTTGAAGAAAGCAATAATAAGTGCGAGACCGACAGCAGCCTCGGCAGCGGCAACGGTCATTATGAAGAAAACGAAGACCTGGCCATCGAGATTGCCGAGATGGCGGGAGAATGCAACAAATGTGAGGTTGACGGCATTAAGCATCAGCTCGATACTCATGAACATTACAATGACATTCTTGCGGGTCAGGACGCCTATCGTGCCGATTGCAAAGAGTATGGCGCTTACGATGAGATAGCTGTTCAGGTTTTCCATGAAATATATCCCTCTTATATTTTTTTCTTGGCCAGAATGACCGCGCCGACAATTGCAACTAACAACAGTATTGAGGTGACCTCAAACGGCAGCAGAAAGTTCGTGAATATTTCGCGGCCGACCAGTTCTGTATGGCCGATACTTTTAATCATTTCTCCGCTGTAAGGGCCTGTCGGGAGCGCTGCACGGCTTTTTACCAGCACAAAAACAGTATTCAGCAGCGTGAAGAAGCCGATAATTAAACCAAACACAACTTTATGGGAATGTTTTTTCGATGCATCTACCCGGATATTCAGCAGCATGATGGTGAATACCATCAGGACCATAATTGCACCGGCATAGACCATTACCTGTACGGCGGCCATAAACGGCGCATCCAGCATGACATAATAAGTTGCCAGGCAGAAAAAGGTCATTATCAGCGATAGTGCGCTATTGATCGGATTCTTGCAGGTGATCACCAGGATCGCCGATATAATAGCTACTAGCGTTATGATCAGGAAGAAGAGGGTTTCCATGCACTGCTCCTTTATTTCTTTTCTAAGAGACGATCTTTGGAGTAGACGAAATCCGAACGGTGATAATTTGCCAACTCGAACTCACCGGTCATCTTGATAGCGTCAACCGGGCAGGCTTCAACGCAGTAGCCGCAAAAGATACAACGAATCATGTCGATCTCGTACACTGAAGCATACTTGTTGTGGTTGGCATCTTCGCTCGCTTCGACCGTGATGCATTTGGCCGGACATACAGTCGGGCAGAGGTAGCAGGCTACACACTTGGCCTTGTTATGCGACACATTCAGGGCGTGCAGGCCGCGGAAACGGGCCGCAACCTTGGGCCGCTCAGTCGGATACTGCAACGTGACCGGCTTCATGAACATGTGCTTCAAGGTAATACTCATGCCGTTAATAATCGGTGTAATCGGATTCATGTGTCCATCCTCGTCTCTAAAATTACGTCACTCTTTCAGCAGGTCTTAAATAAAATAGCCGATGATCCCTGTAACTATTATGTTTACCAGTCCCAACGGAATAAACACTTTCCACCCCAGATGCATTAACTGGTCGTACCGGTAACGGGGGAGCGTCGCGCGGATCCACATGCAGACAAACATCAGGAAATATACTTTTGCAATGAAGTACACGGGCCCGAGTAGAGGTACGGCAGCAGTCAACGGACCGTTCCAGCCGCCAAGGAACAACGTCGTGGTAATCGCACAAACAGTCACCATGTTTGCATATTCCGCCATGAAGAACATTGCGTACTTCATGGATGAATATTCCGTGCAGAAACCGGAAACAAGCTCCGTCTCCGCTTCCGGGAGGTCAAACGGGGTACGGTTGATTTCGGCAAGTGAACAGACGAAAAACATGAAAGCTGCCAGAGGCTGCTTGAAGAGGTACCAATCAAAGCCGCCCATGCCAGACTGAAGTTCAACTATTTTGCTAAGTGAAAGTGTGCCGGTAAGCATAAACACGGCGACTATACATAACGCAGCTGCCAGTTCATACGAAATCATCTGGGCCGAAGCTCGCAGTCCACCCATCAGTGAATATTTGCTGTTTGACGCCCAACCGGCCAGCACAATACCGTAGACACCAAGTGATGACATGGCCAGAATGTAGAGAACCCCAACGTTGACGTCAAAAACCTGGCCTGCAGCAGTATCATAATAGGCGGCAATCTGCAGCGGAATCTTGTAGCCTGCAATTTCAATAACACCGCCAAAAGGAATTACAGCAAACGTTATGAACGCCGGAATGAGTGCAATCAGCGGTGCCACCAGAAAAGCGAAGGTGCTGGCCTGTGAAGGGATAATCTCTTCCTTGAAGAAAAGCTTGACACCATCGGCGATCGGCTGCAGCAGTCCGTGCCAACCGGTACGCATAGGCCCCAGACGGACCTGCATATGGCCGATAATTTTACGTTCGGCATACGTGGCATACGCCACGGTCAGCAGCACGAAGACAAAAGCCACCAGGACCTTGGCAACCATGGCGATGTAATACATCATCGGCAGTCCTAATATCTCGATTCCCATCTGTCCCTCTTTCTATACTTTGTATTAAATTTGTTGTTTCGAGCAGTAACGGATAATAACTGATATTACTTTGCCAGCGAGACCATCGTTACGGGTGCTCCGTTCCAGATTGTATTAATCGGAGCAGCACTGAAATGATAGGGGGCAAATACGACACCGGCAGGCATGCGCGGGGTGATCTTGGCTTTAAGCTGCATGCTTCCGGTTGCGGATGAAACGGTAATCAGATCGTTTTCAACAATCTTGCCGACGGAAGCATCCGAGCGTGACAGCTCTATATATCCTTCAGGACAGACATACATCGGCCCTTCACCGTACTGCGACAGCGTACCGCTGTGATACAGAGCGCTACCGGTTACCAGTGCCAGTTTGCCTACTTCAGCGACAAGCGGGGACGCTGTCTGTGGGACAACGAATGCAGGCCTAATTGCAACAGCGGCAAAAGCGCCATCTTTTTGAAGTGAGGCATGGCTCATACCCTGATAACCGGGTGTTACTTCGGCTATTTCGCTAAACTGAACCGCGGGCGATGCCGGAGCTTGTCCACCCAGCAGTGTAATCAGATTAGAGAATACTTCATAATCTGTCCTGGCCTGCTGAATCTTGCGGATTGCCGGCTTGAGGTACTGAACACGGCGATCTGTACTGGTGAAAGTACCTTCTTTTTCGGCAAACGAGCAGACAGGAAGAACAACATCGGCCATGGCAGCCGTCTCAGTAAGGAACAACTCTGAAACGACCAGGAATTCGACAGCATCGAGAGCGGCCTTGATTTTTGTACGATTCGGGTAGGACACCAGCGGGTTCTCACCGGCAACGAAGAGTGTCTTGACAGTGCCATCGGTACAGGCATCAAGTATCTGCAAGCCGTTAAAACCGCCGTCTTGAGCATAAAAACCCATATCAACGGCACCCTGGCTATTGTTCTTCTCTGAAAGGCAGAGTACACCGCACCCTTCTTTACCGTATTTTCCGGTCAGCAGAGCCAGGTTCGCGACAGCAGTTGCCAGATCGGCATTGTGACCGGTATACGCCTGACCTACCGGAAAAACGATCAGAGCCTTCTCGGCAGCAGCATATTCTGAAGCAAGTGATTTGATCTCAGCAGCCGTTAAGCCAGACAGAGCAGCTACAGATTCAGCAGTGAAACCGGTCAGCGCTTTTTCCAGTTCTGCGTATCCGGCTACAGTTGAAGCAGTCCCGTCAACCAGTTTCTCATCAAGAATAGTCTTGGCAATCGCATTCAATACGGCAATTTCGCTTACGGGAAGATGTACCAGCGTCTTAGCACCTTTAAGCTTTGAGAGTTTGCCTCGTTTGTCAGAAAGTATAGAGAGTTTTACACCCTTATTTTTGACGGCCATATTTACTTCAAAACCAACTACCGGATGTGTTTCATACGCATCTGTTTTAATAACAAGAAGCAGATCACTCTTCTGAATATCAAGAATACTGGCAGACGAAGCGCTTGTACCGAAACTGCGCGCAAAACCCTCTGTCAGTGCGGCATGAGCGTAGCCTGCAGCATGGTCAAAGTTTT
>JBAVTM010000401.1:0-6725 GCA_049696195.1 Desulfuromonadaceae bacterium
GGCAGAGCCCACAATTGGGCGGAAATATTCCGTACCATGCCGGGCTGAGGGTTTTCAAGGGAAATGATGGCGCTTTGATGAAAAACCCATTCAAACGGGTAACGAATGTCTGTGATGGCCGGCACCAGTCTCTGAAGAAACGCCAGCTGCAGCCGTTCCCACGACTCTGCCATCCGGCAGTCCTCCATCGGCGGCTGGCCGACAATCGTCGCAGGGATGACGGCATCCGGGCGGTGGCTGATCGCCGTGACCCGCATCAAGGCTGCCGGAGCGGCAGGGGAATAGAATCCGGTGTGATTGCCGAAAGGTCCCTCGATGACGGTTTCGCCCGGTTCGACGTACCCCTCGATGACGACCTCGGCGCCGGCGGGAACCCGCAGCGGAACACTCCGGCAGGGGACCGTGACGAGTGGAGATCCGCGCAGGAAGCCGGCAAAGGTCATTTCATCAAGATCGCCTGGGAGCGGGAACAGGGCGCTGAAAAGGGTTGCCGGATCGCCGCCGAGGACAACCGCCACCGGCATCGCCCGTCCCCTGCGACGGTACAGCTCGGCGTGCCGTGCCGCGCCGCTCCCCGCTTTCCATTGGATAGCCGCTTCACGCTCACCGCGGATCTGGACCCGGTATACCCCGCAATTTCGGGCGCCACCGTCCGGATCGGTCGTAACAACCTGCGGCAGCGTGATGTAACGCGGGCGGCTGACGGCAGAGCCGTCGCCCGGCCAGCTCTGCAGAAACGGGAATCGAAGCAGGTCCGGCGGGTCCATCGGGATCAGTGCAGGATCGGCCTCGGCAGTGGTATGGGGGGCAAAGCGGCTGAATTCGGGCAGGGCGGCAATCAGACGGTCGAGTGCTGACGCGTCCGGATCAGGTATCAGGTCAAGCAGGGAGCGAAGACGGTCGGTCAATTCTCCGGGGTTCGTGACGCCGAGCGCACGGCAGACCCGCGCCGGTGAGCCGAACAGATTGGTGGCAACCGGGAATTGGCTCCCGGCCGGATGTTCGAAGAGAAGGGCTGCGCCGCCACCCGGGCGCTTGCAGACCCGGTTCGTGACGGCGGCGATTTCCAGAACCGGATCGACAGGTACGGATATGCGGGAGAGGTCGCCGGCGGCTTCGAGCTGGGATATAAATTGGCGGAGTGGGGATGATGACATGAATTATTCGAAACGGTTGCGGTAATATTCGACACCCCGGCGTCGAAGGACGGCGAGGCGGTAGAGTTCGTCGTATTTGTGGGCGGCGGCCTCCCAGGTAAAGCGTTTGCTCATGCCGTTTTTACGGAGCGCCGCCATCCCTTTGGGGTTGTTGAAAAAGGTCCAGGCTGCCCAGCCGACCGTGTCGAACAGGGCCGTGGCGCTGTGATTCCAGAATTTGAACCCGTCTCCGGTCATGACCGCTTCGTTGAAGTTTTCAACGCTGTCATCGAGGCCGCCGGTAGCACGGACAATCGGCGGGGTGCCGTAGGCGAGGGAATACATCTGGTTCAGGCCGCACGGTTCAAAGGCGGACGGCATCACAAAAAAGTCGGCACCCGCCTCAACCTTGTGGGCAAGGGCTTCGCTGTATCCGATATAACAGGCGAACTTTTCAGGATACTGGGCCGCGATATCGCCGAAATAGAAATGCGCCCACGGCTCACCGTTGCCTACTACCACAAACTGGCAATCCATCGCCAGAATACGGTGGATCGCTTCTGCGAGGATATCTGTCCCTTTCTGCTGGACCATCCGCGAAACGACCCCGAACAGCGGCACATCATCCCGCTGCGGAAGCCCAAAAGCCGTCTGAAGATCCCGTTTGCAGGCCGCTTTCCCTTTTTTCACGGTGCGGGGCGTATAGCGTGCGGCGATGAAAGGGTCGGTCGCCGGATTCCACTCTTCATAATCCACGCCGTTCAGGACCCCGCTCAAATCGGCGGCCCGATCCCGTATCGCCCCTTCAAGCCCCCAGCCAAAGGCGGCGGTCTGAATTTCCCTGGAATACTCCTCACTGACCGTGTTGAGCAGGGTGGCGTGGTAGATGCCACCTTTCAGCAGGTTGACCTGATCGTCCATTTCCAGCTCAAGGTAGTTGAAATGCTTCCAGCCGATGCCGAGCACTTCCATAAGGCCGGGGTAGAAATTCCCCTGATGTTGCATGTTGTGGAGGGTGAGCAGTGACGCGGCATTGCCGACATACCGGTCGTGCAGGTAGGAACTGTTCAGCAGAACCGGGATGACTCCGGTGTGCCAGTCGTGCGCATGAACCACGTCCGGCGACCAATCCAGCATTTTGCAGAGTTCAAGAGATGCTTTGGAAAGAAAGACAAAGCGGTTGTCATTGTCGAGGTATCCCTCACCATCCTGCTGATAAAGGCCGGAACGGCCGTAATATTCTTCGTGTTCGAGGAGGTATACCGGCACGTCGCACCCCGGCAGGCGTCCTTCCCAGACGCCGCAGTACTGGTGCCCGATGACCCCCATCGGCACGACCAGCGTCCCCGGCAGCAGCCTGAGCCCGTACTTGTGAGGTTGAACGGAGTGATAGCGCGGCAATACGACCCGGACATCATGCCCCATGCGGGAAAGATATTTGGGGAGAGCGCCGACAACGTCGCCGAGCCCCCCCTCCTTGGCAAAAGGGGCGGCTTCGGAGGCGGAGAAGAGTATGGAGAGCGGCTTGAAAGTATTCTTTGTCTGAGACGCTGACATGCTATTTCGGAACGCTCTCCCAGTCCTTCAGGAACTTTTCGATACCGGCGTCGGTCAGCGGGTGTTTGGCGAGCTGAATCATGACGGAATAGGGGATGGTGGCGATGTCGGCACCGATCAGGGCGGAGTTGAGGACGTGAATCGGGTTGCGCACGCTGGCCACGATGATTTCGGCCATGTAGCCGTAGTTGTCAAAGATGGTGCGGATCTCATCGATGATCCCCATGCCGTCCTGCGAGATGTCGTCGAGCCGGCCGACAAAGGGCGAAACGTAGGTGGCGCCGGCCTTGGCTGCCAGAAGCGCCTGCATGGAGGTGAAGATCAGGGTCACATTGGTTTTGATCCCTTTTGCGGAAAGAGCCTTGCACGCCTTGAGTCCTTCAGGTGTCATCGGCAGTTTGACAACGATGTTCTTGTGGATTTTGGCGAGCTCTTTGCCCTCTTTGATCATGCCCGGTGCATCCAGTGAAATCACTTCGGCAGAAATCGGACCGTCGACGATGGAGACGATCTCCTTGATGACATCCTTGAACTTGCGCCCCGATTTGGCAATCAGCGACGGGTTGGTGGTTACGCCGTCAACAAGGCCGAGTGCATGTGCTTCCCTAATTTCCTTTACATCTGCGGTGTCGATAAAAAATTTCATGATTCCTCCGGATTATGATGGTGAAGTGTGGTCGAGCTGTTCGCGATATTTTTCAAGACAATTCATGGAGCAAAAATAGTGGCGCTGACCGTCATGCCTGCCGATGACGGCCGTTTCCTCGGAAACGTAGAGGCCGCAGACGGGGTCGCGATGGGTCTCGACGCCGGGATCGTGTCTTTTATCCGGCTTTGTCTGCGGATTTTTAGCAGAGGTCAGCGAGAGTAGTATGCGGTAGCCGATGTACAGTATCAGCCCTACAATCAGCAATCTGATCACACTCGTTCCTCCGGTTACAATTTGACTATGGTCTCGTCGGATTCCAGCGAGGCAAGATGTTCGCGCATGCTCTTCCCGGTCAGTGGGTGCAGCAGGTCCGGCGCTATCTCACAGAGCGGCTGCAGGACGAAACGGCGCTCCGCCAGACGCGGATGAGGGACTACGAGGTCTTCTTCATTAATTACCCGGTCGCCGTACAGCAGGAGATCGAGATCCATCCGGCGCGGCCCCTGATGGACTGTTCTGACACGCTTGAAGGTTTCTTCCTCGATCCGCAGCAGGTGGGTCAGCAGAGTGCGAGGGTCAAGGGCTGTTGAGAGTCTGAGCACCGCGTTATAGAATGCATCCTGTTTTACGGCGCCGACCGGTGATGTCTCATAGAAAGACGAGAGCGCTGTGACTCTGCTGGCCGGCAGCCTGCCGACCTCCGCCACGGCCCGCAACAGGTTGAGCTCACGATCTCCGATGTTGGAGCCAAGGGCTATGTATGCTTCAGTTTCCACGGGGCGATTAAAGCATAACGGCTCCGGTGCGTCAACCGTAACCCCTCCGCTCCTGGAAAAAAACACCCCGGCAACTAGGAGGGGAAGTTGCCAGGGCAAATGAGGGTTCGTTGGAACCCCCGCAATGTTTTCGTATTGTAAATATACCAGTTTCCGGATGTGGTGGCAAGTACTTAAAAAGTGATAACCTGTCGGCATTGCGAGTAATAACGGAGTAATATTAAACTTTCGACTGTGATGAGTGGCGGCCGGTCGCCAATGAAGAGCCGCTATTTCTCCGGATTCGCCGTCCGGGCCTGCGCTTGGGGGAGTGACGCAGCAAGCCCCTCAGCCAGTGACGCGAAGCGCAGTTTTACGCCCAGTCGATCAATCATCCGGCGGTTGTCGACCACCCGCGACTGGCTGACATAGGAAAACATCAAGGGTGACATGACCTGCCGTGCTTCATCACGCGTCACCTGCCGTTGGCGCGGCAACCCGAGGGCATCCGCGCAGGCATTGAAATACGACGTCATGCTCGACGGATTCCCGTCGCTGACATTAAAAATCTCGCTGCCCTTTCCCCCTGCAGCTGCGGCGATGCAGACAGCAGCCAGATCGTCGGCATGAATGCGGTTGCTCGGGCCGGACTCATCCTCATTCAAAAGCGGCTGCCCCTGGCTGATCTGCATGAGCGGCAGGCGCCCCGGCCCGTAAATGCCGCTTACCCGAAGGATTACGACCTGAACATCCATGCCGGCGCCATATTCCAGAAATGCTGTCTCGGCATCGAGGCGGCGCTTGCCCATTGCAGAGTCGGGGGATGTCGGGGATTCTTCCGTTACGACCCCGCCACCGGCCCCGCTGTAAACGGACGTTGCGCTCATGTAGACGATCTTTGCCGGTTTTCCGGCTTCGGAGATCTGATCGATGAAATTTCTGGCACGGCTGTCGGCAATCCCCCCCCCCGGCGGCGGGACGAGATAGAAAAGAATGCTGGCGGATAAATCAAGGGCCGGAAGAGCGGCCGGGTCATCCAGGGCGGAGACGGCCGTGGCAAAGCCGGCGGCTTCGAGCCGGGATCCATGTTCAGCCGATCTGACCATACAGGTGACATCTGCTCCGGATTCCTGATATGCCCTCGCTATCCGTTCGCCGATGTACCCGCATCCCGCGATAAAAACTTTCTGCATGATAGTCTCCACGGCCGCTACGCCAGAAATGCCTTTGCGATCGGCCCCAACGCCCCGGTTGCGGTTTCGACCGCCGCTTTCCTCTCGGCCGCGCTCATGAACTGCTGGAGGTATTTCCGCGCTTTTTTTCTGTTGCCCGCGATCGTTTCGGACATCTTGCACAGAATCCCGATCGGGACCCCGTTGCGGTACCCGATCACCAGCTTTTCAATTTCGTCGCAGCGCTGTTGTTCGGTCCAGGTCTTATACAGTGACGCGCCCAGGTCATTAGAAGTATCAAGCATATGTTCCTCGGAAGAGACTGAGATGAAAAAACCCCGCAGATTACTCTGCGGGGTCGGATTGTATCATTACTTACAGCAGGAAACTACTTTTTCTCGTACGTCAGCGCCGACAGTTTCTGGTAATACTCGAAGCGGTTGGCGGTCCAGTCGCTGGCCTTCTTCATCAGTCGTGCCGATGCTTCCGGGTTGATCTTCTTCAGCACCTTGTAGCGGTTTTCGCCGTTGGCGAAATCCTCGAAGGTGGTCGTCGGCGCCTTGCTGTCGAGCTGGAGCGGGTTTTTACCTTCGGCGGCCAGGGCCGGATTGTAGCGGTACAGCGGCCAGTAGCCGGATGAAACCACCTTCTTCTGCTCGTCAACGGCGGTCGTCATGTTGATGCCGTGGGCGATGCAGTGGGCATAGGCGATGATGATCGACGGGCCGTCATAGGCCTCGGCCTCCATGAAGGCCTTGACTACCTGAGCCGGATTGCCCAGCGAAACGTTGGCGACATATACATAGCCGTACGCCATCGCCATCATCCCCAGATCCTTCTTGGCCATGACCTTGCCCCCTGCGGCAAACTGGGCAACGGCGCCGATCGGAGTTGCCTTTGAAGCCTGACCGCCGGTGTTGGAGTAGACCTCGGTGTCCAATACCAGGATATTGACGTTCTTGCCGGAGGCGATGACGTGATCGAGACCGCCGTACCCGATGTCATAGGCCCAGCCGTCGCCGCCGATACACCAGACCGATTTTTTGACCAGATAATCGGCCAGCGGCAGCAGCTGAATTGCTGCCTTTTCCTTGGAGCCCTTGAGAGCCACTTTCAGTTTTGCGACCCTCTCACGTTGGTTCTCGATGCCGGTCTGGTCGGATTGGTCAGCGGCCAGAATCTCTTTCAACAGCGGCTGGACAGTTTTACCGGATTTGCTGGCGGAGAGCGCTGCCGCCAGTTCCCGTGCCGATTCGGTGAACTTGTCCACCGCCAGACGCATGCCGAAACCGAACTCTGCGTTGTCTTCGAACAGTGAGTTGGACCAGGCGGGTCCGCGGCCGTCGGCACGCTTGGCCCACGGTGTGGTGGGGAGGTTGCCGCCGTAGATCGAGGTACAGCCGGTGGCGTTGGCGATCATCGCCCGGTCGCCGAACAGCTGGGAGAGCAGCTTCAG
>JBAVTM010000402.1:0-2211 GCA_049696195.1 Desulfuromonadaceae bacterium
GGCGGGTACGGACAAAAGCGTTGTACTGTTTCTTCAACCGGCCCACCTCTTCGTTCAAATCACGCAGATCCTTATATGCATCCGTAAGGCGCCGGTCATATTCCGTATCGATATTCCAGACGAGCACTCCCCGCAAACGGCTGATCCGGGCCTTGATGTCATCGGGTACCGTCGCGCCGTTCGCACTCAGAGACCGTTCCAGACGGCCAATTTCTTCCGTGGCAATCCGTTCCTCCGCAGTAGCCAGGTAATCGGGCCGCGGTGCTACCAGCATGGCATGCAGACGTTTTTCGATCCGATCCCGTTGCTCCAGACGCAGACGCATTTGCGAGTCAAGCTGCCTGAATGCCCGGTCAATCTCGGGAAGCAGCGGCTGGTAATACGCTCGACGTTGCCGGATGATATCCTCAAATGCATCCAGATCACCTTCCCAAACGCTAAGCTTCTTCTTGTGCAGTTCATTCAGGTCAAGGTAGTTTTTGAGGGATTCCTGAAAATCATGCGATGCCATCAATTCGAGCAGGTAATAGGTTTCGGGCGCTTCCGGCAGATTGCGCAGCTTGACAACCCAGTCAGAGTCCTGTTCCAACTCTTCCCGCGCCAGGGCCTGAAGAAATTTCCCTTCCCGGACAGACGTGATAGAGCTCCCAAGTTTGTCGACTTCCTTGCCGAAGGACTCCAGAGCTTTGCCGTACATCACTGCCGCGCGCCCATAGACGTTTAGTTTCCCGTAGGCATACGGCACGGCGAGCAGGGCTTCCTGAACCGCGGGATCAGTGACCTCGCGCTCCGCCAGGATGCTCCAGGGAACGAGTGCTCTTTCGAACAGACTTTGAGAGGCATCTGCCCACCCCGAACCCAAAAGAGCCCGATTGGAGAAAGGTCCGCTTAAACGCACCCGCTCAAGGACCAGCTTGGCATTTTCACCGGCATTTTCATCCAACAGCTTGTAGCCGAGGGCCAGGTTCGACTTGTCCTTGATTGCCAACGTGGATGGGCTGTCGCTGAGGATTTGCCCGGTACGGTCAAGATACAGACGCCCATCCTGCTCCTTCCCCTCCTTTATCAATGCGATCCCGAGGTTGTAGCTGGCAAACCCTTCAAGGCTCTTGGCACTCTGCAGGTCAGTAAAAACGCGTGCGGCTTCAACGAACCGGCCGTTTGCCATGAAGATTTGCCCGCGCAGGAATTCCAGGTCGTCGCGAATACTGGCGGGAACCGTCCCGCGAATCCGCTCCAAGGCATGGAGAGCATTTTCCGGCTGGTCTTTCTGGAAGTAGATCCGTGCCAACCGATAAATCGCTTCATTACGCACGGGCTCCTCGACATTCCCCTCGATGACCGCGGTGATGGCGCGCCCGGCCCGGTTGTGCATCCGGTAGGCCAGCTCGAAATCACCGACGGCAAACTCCGCATGGTTGACATGGTAATAGAGCGTGTCAAGCGCAGGTTCATCAACCCCGCGGTGCTGCCCCAGTTCGGTGTCAAGCCGTGCGATGGCCTGAAACCAGTCCCCCTGAAAGGCGTGATAGAGCGCCTCTCCGAAGTAGACATCCTTCAGGCCGTTTGAAGTGTCGGTATCGGCTGCCGGTGAAGAGGTTGCGAACAGCAGACAAACCAGTATGAGAATCAACCTGGACATGGACTACCAATCCTTCAGAGTGATAGTTTTGCCGCCGGTTCCGGAGCCGGTCAGGACGACCCCGACGAGTCTGGGACCGATATTCTTGGTAATCGTAAAGTTCTCACCGTTCTGGAGATCTGAGCCTCCCTCGGATTTTCCGAGAACGGTCACATGCAATGCGTGCTCACCTGTTCTGGTGTTGCCGACATAGATGCGCTGTACACCCCCTTTTTGCAAGGCTTCGAGCTCTTTAAACGTATAAAGATGATGAGCGACCGATTTGCCATCCAACTCGATATCGACGGCATCAAGCCGGAACTTTTCCCCCTTGGCCACGGACACAAAAATTGCGATCTGGGTGTCGGACGGGTACAGCAGCTTCTCTTCAAGCTGGTTCAGTTCCGCCGCAATGGAGAGAACATCCGTCTTGATTTCCTGCACTTGTTCATCCAGGCCCTTGATCTGTTCCTTGGAAGCTTCCTGCGCATAAGCAGGGAGGATTAACAAAAATACCGAAATCCCTAAAACGATCACCTTCAGAACTTTGAACATATTTACCACCTATGGTTAGTTGTACCCTTGCATCC
>JBAVTM010000403.1:0-3374 GCA_049696195.1 Desulfuromonadaceae bacterium
CTCTTTGCGTTCCAGATGGAGCAGCAGTGAATTGGTCAGACTGTTGGGAAACGATCTGATGCTGGAGTTGAAATCCTGTACCGCCTTGTTATAGCGAACCCTCGCCACATTGATCCTGTTCTCTGTCCCCTCAAGCTGATTCTGCAGATCCATGAAATTCTGATTGGCCTTGAGATCAGGATAGCGCTCCACCACAACCATCAGACGTGACAAGGAGCCGGAGAGCTGTCCTTGCGCCTCCTGGAATTTTGCCATTGCCTCCGGACTCTTCAGCATCTCCTTGGAGAGCTGTATCGAACCGACCTTGGCACGCGCCTCGGTAACAGCCGTCAGTGTCTCGGCCTCGTGTTTGGCATATCCCTTGACCACCTCCACCAGATTCGGGATCAGGTCGGCACGTCTCTGGTATGATGCCTCGACATCTCCCCAGGCGGCAAAGACCGCTTCTTCACTGGCCTGCATGGTGTTGTAGCCGCAGCCGCTAATACTGAATACCAGAATCAGACCAAGCAATAAGAATACATTCCTGTTCATAACTCCTCCTCAAGATTTCTTTGATTCAAATATACGTGCTTACGCCTGTTTGTCACGTTTTATTAATAATTATTTTGAAAAGAAAAGTCCACACGGAAAAATTTTACATTCTGGCAGGATGGAAAACTGGGCGGGTATCGTTCAGGCATTCATTCCGGAACTTCCCGTTGAAGCTTTCGATGAATGCATTCGGCACAGGTTTTCCGGGCTGAATGAATCTCAGTTTAAAAGCCCACTCCGGCCAACGTCTTTGTCAGTCTGCACAGCGCCAGGAATATCATTGAAGACTGGCGGCTGGATTACAACTCGGAAAGGCCGCACAGTTCACTGAATTGAATGGCACCAACTGAGTTTGCAAGAGCATTTGAAAAAGAACAACAGACCGAAAAACCTAAGTTAAAACTGGTTCAATCAATGGGGTAAGGTCACTTTGACCCTTATTCCTTCCTTGCCATTGAGGCCACTGGCAAGGTCCGGGCGATCCGGACGGACGGCACGGAATACCGCCCCCCAGCAGGGGTTACGACCATTTTCCCGCATGAAAAGGGGAGCATGTTGCAGATGTTTCTCGATGTCGTGAAACATGGGACGGGGCGGTAGGGAGTGCTAAAAAATAAAAAGGCCTGTCGTTGACAGGCCTTTTTTACTATTTCACTATTTCTATATCGTCGATCCACGCATAACCAGCCGCTCCCGCATCGTAACACCACTTGTAGGTATGCGCGCCTCCGGAGGTCGGGGTAAAATAGACCCGCTGCCATTGGGTGTTGCCGATCAAGCTCATTATGTTGGTAGCCCCATCATATACGAGAATCTTGTCGAAGAAGTCAGCCGTTGGCAGATATGCGCTGAATGCTATCCATTTCGCATCGGTGGCGGAAAACTGGAAGCAGCTTATGTGGCTGGCCCCCTTTGGCGCCCCGGATTTTATGCTCTTCGTCCCAGACCCCACCTGTGTCGAATCGGGTGCCCACGCTTGTCCGGTCAGGGTAAAATCGGCCGGCATAGTCGCCCCTTCGAAGTCGTAACAACTGCCACCGCTGCTACAGCCGAGGCTAACGCCGAAAGGAATCGGTGTCATTGAAAAGGCAGACGGCACCTGCCCCGAATTGCCTATTGTGAAGTAGTAAGTAGAATTGGCTGCCAGCGTGACCGGCCCATTGTAATCAGTGCTTGAGCACAATTTATCGCCATTATACGCTTGATCGTTAAAGTTGCACCCCCCTGCAAGGGCGGTAAAACCGGCATTCGTGTAAGCGTTCCAGTACAGGTCGGCTCCCGAAGCTACATTCGCCAGGGTGACCATGTAAGGTGTTGCAGCGGCGCCGGTCGTAAGCTTGTAGTAGCTCGGGTACGGTTTCCCGTAGGTGTCGTAAGCGACCTTGCTCGAATGTGTGGTGCCGGGGAAAAGCTCGATGGGATTTTTTATGGATCCTTCGCTGCACCCATCGCCTGTTACGCTGATATCGTAGGCACCTGAAACAGTACTGTCGGTAAATACCTTGATGAAGTATGCTGCCGGTGTCTTGTCGAGACTGCCGGTCATACAGCTTTCACCCCCCGGTATAGGATTATTGTTGCAGGTCATGGTCGGTGTCGTGTAGGAACTGTCGGGATAGAGGGCCCACCATGTATTGACGGTGGAATTGGCAATGTTGATCTTAAAGGTCCCGCCTTGGGGGGGGACGAAGTAGAAATAGCCGTATCCGTTCGGATCGATGTTGGCATGCTGGATCGCATCGGGAGAAAGTTGCATCGGCGCGTTGACGTAACTCCCTCCGCCCTGGGAGTTTACCGAGATCGAATAGGTGCTGCCTTGACCAGGCCCAAAAAGCCTGAGGTAGTAGGTTCCCGCAGGGATGTTCGAGGCAGCGCAGGTGACAGGCCCGGAGGTGTAATTCGAGTTGCAGGAATAGCCGGTCATCGGAGAAGAGAACGTACTGACGTTGTAAAGATCCCAGAGTACTGTCGCAGCAGTGTCACTGAGAGCTACCGTATATGATCCATCGACGGCGGTGGTAAATGTATAGTAGCTGTAGCCATTGGTTTTGATCCCCCCTGAATGGGTGGCACCGATGACGAGCGGGACAGGATCTTTCACCGACCCTTCGCCAATCCCTTTGTTTATCGTAATTGCGTAGTTTGCCGGCGAGTTGCCACTCCAGTTGTGCACCCGCAGGTAGTAAGTCGTGCTTGCATTGAGATTGGAGGTCGCACAGATTCTGTCCAGATTCGTACTTTGGTAACCATCGCAATCCGTAACCCAATCGAAACTGTAAGGATCAGTAGACACCGTCCATGAGAAATCTGCGCTCGCATTGGTCAGGCTGACGTCATAGGTTGCCGCAGCGCCTGTGGTGAATTTGTAGTATCCTGTACCAACCACGCCGGCCATCACGTTTGGCGCTCCCAACGGCACGAGCATCGGGTTGTTCTGACTGGTTCCGCTCCCCGCCGCAGTCGAGGAAGGGGTTAAGGACGTCCCGGGTACTGAAGGACCGGACCCACCACCTCCGCATGCCGCCAAAGCAGACATGGTTAAAACTACCGTTACAAACCTCCAGATTTTCATAAATCCTCCCCTTTCATAACAGAACAGATAACTGGAATGCTGACAACCTATTGCCACGTGCCTTTTTCAGCGCCATTCCATGGATGTCCCTATTTATTGCCGACGAGCCTTTTAAAGTTGGCAGTCATCTGCAATAATCCAATGATAGACCCCTTTTATTTCTTTAATTTCTATATGCTGCATCAATTCCTTTTCAGAAAGGCTTCTCTGGCATACCTCTTTTTTGCCAATCGTCATAGCTCATCATTATATTCAGGCTGTTGAATGC
>JBAVTM010000404.1:0-2578 GCA_049696195.1 Desulfuromonadaceae bacterium
CCATGTTAATAGCGAGACTATTATTTTACACAAGAAGGGCGTTCTGTCTTTTTGGTTTTACATATTTCTTTTTCCTGTCCTAGTCCGTTCCCTAAAGCATGTTGAACCGTTTCCGCTCAACATCCCATCCTCCCCTTCCGATCCCGGTATAAAATTTTCTCACATTGTTACACCCGTAGAAGCGACAGCGTCAAGGAGTTAGAATAATCCAAAAAATAAAGGGAATGCCTGCTTTTTCAATAAAGCGGCCATTCCCTTTATTAATCCCTTGCTAGGTGTATTTAGTGCTTTCGTGAACAACTATTTTTTCTACAGATTCCGCCAAAACTCCTGTTCCCCACGTATACGCCGTATATAATGCTCCGTCCAGGAAAGAGCCCGCACCTTCAGGCTAAGAACGGGATGAGAATAGAGCCAGAACAAATCAAGCAGCAGGTGAAAACCCATCCCGAGCAGCAACCAGGAGAGAATGGGCCAGTAGTTGGCGGCAAAGGTGGCCAGGATGAACGGTTCGGCAGCATGGAAAATGTGCAGTCCGTAATAGCTTTCCGGGGTACACTTTTTGTCACTTTCCCTGAACCAGTCAAACATTTCCAAAGGGTTGTAGCGGCCGGTCCGGAGAGCATAAAAGATGAAATGATCCAGATCGATCAGTACGGCACCGCCGGCAAAGCAGGCGGCCGCTTCCGGGCTGGCCTGCCAGGCAATCAAGGCGGCCAGAGGTGTTGAAAAGCCAACATGGGCGAGAGGGGTCATTGGTAATCTTTCTTCTCAAACTAATCGGGCGAAGTACGAAGGGTAATATCTATTCCGCCAGAAACTCCACCACGCTTGTCACCCGTCCGTACACACTCCCCAAGGCGGCCAGAAAGGCGCCCTGTACCTGGGCAGCCGGGACCGTTACGCCGCCAAAGGCCAGGTCGCGGGTCGCCATGGCATCGTGCAGCAGCACGTTCTGAAAGCCGAGATCGAAAGCGGCGCGGGCGGTGGCGTCCACGCACATCGAGGTCATCATCCCGGTCAGGACCAGCCGTTCAACCCTCAGCCCGCGCAGATGCTCCAGCAACGGCGTCTCTCTGAAACTGTTGGGGAAGTTCTTGACGAAGACCGCCTCTCCCGGCAGCGGCGCGACGCTTGGGTGGATCTCGATGCCGTCCGTATCGGGAAGGAAGAAGGTGGCTGTGGGACGGGTCGAGAGATGCCGGATATGGACCACCGGCAGATTATGACTGCGGAAGTAGTCAAGCGCCTCCTTGGCCCGCAGACCGGCCTCCTCGGCCCCGACCAGCTCCATGCGGCCGCCGGGGAAATAGTCGTTCTGGATGTCGATGATGATCAGCGCGGTTTTCATGGTCGATTCCGGCCTTTGTCGTAGTAGATTGGAGACTAACGGTTTTATCTCATCATGTACCCATCGATCCGACAGCGTCAACCCCAAAGCTTAACAGCTCCTGAAGTACATTACCCGCTATGACTGCAGCCGGCGCAACGTGGTGCAGAATGCCGTGGCGGCGGGAGAAAGAGTCCTTCCCTTCCGGTGTACCAGGGAAAAGCTGCGGGTGATGGTTATACCTGGCAGGTTGATCGACACCAGCTCGCCCCGCTTCAACTCACCGCGAACAGCCATTTCAGAAATGAACGCGACGCCGCATTCTGCCAGCACCGCCTGTTTTATCGCTTCGCTGCCCGGCAGCGTGGCGCATGCCGAAAGGTCGCCCGGTGCGATCCCCTGCACCCTGAGTGCGGCACTGACCGCATCGCTGGTCCCGGAACCTTTTTCCCGCATGACTATCGGCTCCCTGAGAAGCTCTTCCAGTTGAACGGATTCACGTCCGCACCAGTGGTGCCCCTTGCGCGCGACCAGGAGAATCTCATCGTGACCGAGCGTTTCGGCGGTGAACCGCTTGTCGTCTGCGGTCGTTCCGACAATCGCGATCTCGATGCTCTCATCAATCAGCCTGGCGAGGATCTCACTGCTGTCACCAATCTCGGCCTTTACGCGAATCCCCGGGTCACTGGCGCGGAGCGCTGCAATTGCCTTCGGCAGCAGGTAGGTGCCGGGAATGGTGCTGCCGCCTACAGAGAGTTCGACACCGTCGGCCTGGCGGAACCGGAGGATCGCCTGTTCGGTATCCTTGAGCGATTTGATGACCTGCCGCGCGTGTGCGAGCATGATTTTTCCCGCTTCGGTTGTCATGGCGCCGCGTCCGGTGCGATCGAGCAGCCTGACCCCGCAGCTCTCCTCCAGCGCCGCGATGTGCTGGCTGGCGGTAGATTGGGTGATACAGGCCGCCTCCGCACCTTTCGAGAAGCTGCCGGTGGCGGCAATGGTCACAAAGATCTCCAGCTGTTTTATATTCATGGCAGCTCCATATCGATAATACCGATTTTGCTTATCGGTATTATCGAATATATCAATTTGACATATTCCACAATAACAAATAAGAATATGAATCAAAACAGCGATTTACCAATACTAATGTTCCCCGTTGAAAAACGACTATCACCCAGTATCACAGGAGAATAAATGAAAAAGAAGTTTCTGTTGTTTGCAATGGCGCTCTGCACGACCTTCACC
>JBAVTM010000405.1:0-1948 GCA_049696195.1 Desulfuromonadaceae bacterium
CTATCAATGCTGGAAGATAATAAGCGGGGTGCTCATGACGGGTACCCCGCTTTTATTTGGCGGACAAGCCGGCCAGATTGAAATTGACCGTATAGGATTTATTTCCGGGGCGCTGATGAACCGCAAGGTTCACACTCCAGCACTTATGACGATATTCGGCGGCATACACCGTTTCGAGGAAAGTGCCACGGTCAAACGAGTATCGGGCGGTATAGGAAAGATTCAGCGGTTTGATCAGCCTGGTTGAAAGCCGTCCCTCGAAATATTCCACCACATTGCGGGCCATCTGGTATCCGGCGCCGATTGTGTTCCCCTGCCGGTCGTCACCTTCAATCCCGACAACCGCGGTAGACAGGTGATTTTCGTACAGGTTATAGCGGGCGTCGAAGGTGAGCCGCAGCGGTCTGGCCAGCCATGTATCCGATTCAAGCATCAGATCGCTCCATGGGCGTTGACTCTCGACGAGTGTCAGGAGGTCACGACGTCCCCCCTCTATTGCATAATCTGCGCTAAGCTTGACTCGTGAAATATCACGATATTCGGTCGTATCCCCGGAAACAAATTTGCCGTTCATCAAGCTGGTAGCCGACAGAGAAATCATATTCCGGTGGATCATGCGGTCGGTGTAATCATAGAGCGGAAGCCGCTGTTGGTCGCGTTCAGGTACAAAGCTGTAGCTGAATTCCGGGATAATTTCGTGCCTGATTTTTTTGAGCCGCTGGAAAGGCGTGTCGTAGATGCGCGTCAGTGATGTTGATACGCGTACGCCCGCCTCCGGCAGCAGATCTCCGTCACTTCCCTGGATTTCGCTGCTGCTGCCCCGCTTTTCGGTAGTATATCCTCTGATATGTGCCCCGGCGAACAGTGTCGTCTGAATGTAGCTGTTTCGGAACGGGAGCAGGGTTATCCGGGGAAAGAGATACAGGCGCTGACCGCTGGGGGATGATTCGCGATAGAGATTGCTGGCAGACCCGTCAAGATCAAAATAGAGCGGCAGAGAGAAGACCGCCTCCCGAACCGCTGCGACGCCTAATGACGGCAGCGTCTGGAGTGTTGCCCGATTATTGGCGGCATAGAGATCTTCGTTGTACCGCAGATAGGAGGTCACGGCAAAATTCTGCCATGTCTTCAGGGCGTTGATGGTTGAATCACTCGATTGACGATTGTAATCGCCGCTTTTTTCACCAAAATCATTTAAAAAGGTCCGGTCACTGGTGGCATTGACCGCCATGCGCAGATTTGCGTCAGGTGAGAAGATTTCCTTATGTTCCTGATTCAGCTGCCAGCGCCACCGCTCCTCCAGTTGATCGTAGATGGTATAGGCGCTGATATGCCCTTCACTCCCACGCGTTCGGATGTAGCGATAATCGAGCCCGGTCCCCACACCGCGCCGCGACATGATATCCAGATCCAGCTGGAGATCCTGGCTGGGTGAAATCACCCAGTAGGCCGGTATATCCAGCTGCACCCCTCTGCGTTTCGAGTAGCCAAAGCGGGGAAAAAGGAGCCCCGACCGTTTCTCCAGCACGACAGGAAAAGCGACCCAGGGGAGATAGAGTACCGGTATATTCTTTACATAAAAGACGACATTGCGGCCGGTGGCATACCCCAGCAGGTTGACATTGAGCTTGTCAGCACCGAACTTCCAGACTGGATCAGGCACGTCACAGGTGGTCAGCTCCGTGGACGTTGCAGTGAACTCGCTTTCGTTAATACGGCTAATTTTCTCAGCGGTGACAGTCATCCCCGTGCCGGGAATGGTAAGCTGCGTTGAATCCATTTCAGCCCGACCGGAATCCATATTCAGATCCAGCGTTTCACCCTTCAGGACGGCAATCCCCTTAGACAGAACAACCGCTCCGGTTGCATGCAGCATATGTGTTGCTGCGGCATAGCGAACCTTGTCTGCGGTTAGATTCATCCCCTGCCACAGCACGACCACATTTCC